>CALWJG010000006.1 GCA_944380945.1 uncultured Agathobaculum sp.
CTTTTTCTGGTATGACTGGTGCGATAAGCCGGGTTCTGTCGTTGAGCGGCCATCTATCTGGGACGCGCGTCACCGCGCGCCTCAAGCCGCCAGTCGGGACGGCCGGGCCGGCCATGGTCCCTGTCGGCGTTGCTGCGGATAGAGTTTACAGGCCCCCCATGTTGCCATGGGGCGCGGTGAGCTCTTACCTCGCCTTTCCACCCTTACCTGCGGCGGCAAAACCGCGCAGGCGGTATATCTCTGTTGCACTATTCCTGGGGTCGCCCCCGGCGGACGTTATCCGTTATCCCTGCCCTGTGCAGCCCGGACTTTCCTCATGCCAAAGGCACGCGGCCGCCTGCACCAGTCACGACAACCAGTATACCGTAAAAAACGCCTCCCGTCAAACCGGACTTGCAAAAAATGCGAAAATCCTGTATACTGTTATGCGAGAAAAAGGCGGTGTACGCATTTATGACAGCATTGGAACAATATCTCGGCGGCCTTTCGGATAAGCGGGTCGGCGTCATCGGCGCAGGGGTGAGCAATATGCCGCTCATCCGCATGCTGCGCGCGGCCGGCATCCGGGTCACCGTACATGACAAAAAGGATCCCACCGAACTGGGCGACAGCTATGCCACGCTGGCAACGCTGGGCGTCGACTTCGTGCTGGGCGAGCATTATCTGGATGCGCTTGACGAGGACGTGATCTTCCGCACGCCCGGCGTGCATCCGCGCTTTCTGGAGAAGGCGCAGCAGAACGGCTCGGAGATCACCAGCGAGATGGAGCTGTTTTTCACGGTCTGCCCCTGCCCGATCATCGGCATCACCGGCTCGGACGGCAAGACCACCACGACCACGCTCGTCAGCGAGATCCTCAAGCACGCGGGCTATACCGTGCATCTGGGCGGCAACATCGGCACGCCGCTGCTGCCGCGCGTGGGCGAGATGCAGCCCGAGGATCTGGCCGTCGTCGAGCTGTCCTCCTTCCAGCTGATGGGCATGAAGCATTCGCCCCATGTGGCGGCGATCACCAACCTGACGCCCAACCATCTGGACTACCACAAGGACTTTGACGAATATGTGCAGGCCAAGACCGCGATCTACCGCAGCCAGCAGGAGGGCGACCGTCTGGTGCTCAATCTGGACGACGAGGTCACGCGCTCGCTGCACGCCGCAGGCAACCTGTTCTGCACCAGCAAGACGCAGGAGCTGGCCAACGGCGTGTTCCTCAAGGACGGCGTCATCTATATCGCAGAGAACGGCGCGCGGCGCGCGCTCATGCCCGCCGCCGACATCCGCATCCCGGGCGCGCACAACGTCTACAACATGATGATGGCCGCGGCCGTGGTGCAGGGCTATGCGTCGGACGACGACATCCGCGCAGTCGCCACGACGTTCGGCGGCGTGGAGCACCGCATCGAGTTCGTCCGCGAACTCGACGGCGTCAAGTACTACAACGATTCGATCGCCTCCAGCCCGACGCGCACCATCGCCGGTCTGGAATCCTTCCAGCAGAAGGTCATCCTGATCGCGGGCGGATACGACAAGCACATCCCCTACGACGTGCTGGGCGAGCCGATCTGCGCGCATGTCAAGTCGCTCATCCTGACCGGCGCGACCGCGCCCAAGATCCGCGACTGCGTGCTTGCCGTCGAGGGCGAGCACCCGCCGGTCTTCGAGGTGGCTGATCTGGAGACCGCAGTGCGCGAGGCGCAGGCGCAGGCCCAGCCGGGCGACGTGGTCATTATGAGCCCGGCAAGCGCATCCTTCGACCGCTTCAAAAACTTCATGGAGCGCGGCAAGCTGTTCAAGCAGCTGGTCCATGCGCTTTGACCCGAAATGCAAAACCCCGACCGCTGCGGTCGGGGTTTTTCTATGTGCAAAGTCAGTTGAGGAAATCCTTGAGCTTTTTCGAGCGCGAGGGATGGCGCAGCTTGCGCAGCGCCTTGGCCTCGATCTGGCGGATGCGCTCGCGCGTAACGTTGAACTCCTTGCCGACCTCCTCGAGCGTGCGGGTGTGGCCGTCCTCGATGCCGAAGCGCAGGCGGAGCACCTTTTCCTCCCGCGGGGTCAGCGTCTTGAGCACCTCGACCAGCTGCTCCTTGAGCAGCATGAACGAGGCCGCTTCCGCCGGCTCGGGCGCGTCGTCGTCCGGGATGAAGTCGCCCAGATGGGAGTCCTCCTCCTCGCCGATCGGGGTCTCGAGCGAAACCGGCTCCTGCGCGATCTTGAGGATGTCGCGCACACGGTCGACCGGCATGCCCATCTCGCGGGCGATCTCCTCCGGGCTGGGATCGTGGCCCAGCTCCTGCAGCAGCTGGCGGGACACGCGGATGACCTTGTTGATGGTCTCCACCATGTGCACCGGGATGCGGATCGTGCGCGCCTGGTCCGCGATCGCGCGGGTGATGGCCTGACGGATCCACCAGGTCGCATAGGTCGAGAATTTGAAGCCCTTGGTCGAGTCGAACTTTTCGACCGCCTTGATCAGGCCGAGGTTGCCCTCCTGGATCAGGTCGAGGAACAGCATGCCGCGGCCGACATAGCGCTTGGCGATCGAGACCACCAGACGGAGGTTGGCCTCCGCCAGACGCTTTTTCGCCTTTTCGCCGAGCTTGATGTCGTTATCCAGCTGCGCGCGCTCCTCTGCGGGGATGGCGTCGCCCTCCGCCTCGATGCGCGCCTTGGCCTCGTTGCCCTTCTGCATCTGCTCGGCGAGGGTGACCTCCTCCTCCGGGGTCAGCAGGTCGACCTTGCCGATCTCCTTGAGGTACATGCGCACCGGATCGTCGATCGCGAAGGTCTCCGCCATGGCCGAGGTGTCGATCAGCTCCTCCTCGGGCACCTCCTCCACTTCCTCGGGCTCGAACGTGCCTTCGTCGTCCTCGTCGCCCAGCGCCTTTTCCAGCGCGTCGCCGGTCTCGATCTCCACGCCCATGTTCTCGAGCGTCTCATACAGCTTGTCGATGTCCTCGCTCTCCAGCTCGAGCTGGCCCAGCGCGTCCGCGATCTCCTTGAGCGACAGGCGGCCGTTTTTTCTGCCAAGCGCAAGCAGGTCGCGCAGCACCTGCTGCTGGTCGACCGCCTGCTCGGGCGCCTTTGCGTTGTCCTTCGTCATATCGTTTGTCCTCCCGCGTTTTGTTTTTTGATGCGTCCAAAGGTCAGCAGCGGGTCCTCCCCCGCCTTGGTGATCGACCCGTCCCGGACGCGCTGCATCCGTATGGTATTTATGTATTCATCCAGCTCCTGCCGGTGCTCGCCGGGCGGGATGCCCTGCCCGAGGATCGACGAGAGCAGACTCATCTCATTCGGTTCCAGCCAGCCCTCAAAGGACAGGATGTCCACGATCTGGCCGGCCCGGTCGAGCGCGAGCACGCGCTCATATATCTTACGCAGCACGGGCGCGGAAAACCACGCCGGCGGCAGCTTTTCCTCCATCCCGGCAATCAGCTTCTGGTCGGAAAACAGCAGCCGGAGCACGTTTTCCTCCGCCTTGGCGGACTTGACATCCGTATAGGCGAGCGTCCGGTCCTTGGGCTGCGCCATGCCGACCGGCGAGCGGATCTCCCGCCGCTCGGCGGCCTTTTTCCGCTTGCTGCGGATGCCGAGCTCGCGCCGCACCTCGACGTTCATCGCCTCGGCGGTCACGCCCGCCATTTTGGCTGCGCGGCCCGCGTACACCTCGCGCTCGATCGAGCTGTCGATGCCCGCCAGCATGCGGGCCGCATCCCGCAAAAACTGCACGCGCGCCTCGTCGTCCTCCAGATCGTATTTGGCTGCGATCTGCTCGAGCCGGTAGGCGTTGTGATCCTCGCTGCGCTCGATGAGCGCGCGGAACGCGTCCGCCCCGCGGGCCTTGATGAATTCATCCGGGTCCTTGGCGCCCGGGATGCGCAGCACCTTGACCTGCAGGTCGCATTTTTTCAGGATGTCGATCGCGCGCTGCGCCGCCGCCTGCCCCGCGCCGTCCGCGTCATAGGAGATGACGATCTGGCTCACATGCCGGGCGATGATGCGCGCCTGCTCCTCGGTCAGCGAGGTGCCGAGCGAGGCGACTGCGCTGTCAAACCCCGCCTGATGCAGGGCGATGACGTCCATATAACCCTCCGCGAGAATGAAGTACCCGCTTTTGGTCGTCTTGGCGAGGTTGAGCGCAAACAGGTTGCGGCTCTTGTGGAAGATCGGCGTCTCGGGCGAGTTGAGGTACTTGGGCTTGCTATCGTCCAGCACGCGCCCGCCGAACGCGATCACGTTGCCGCGCACGTCGATGATCGGGAACATGACGCGGCCCCGGAACCGGTCGTACACATGCCCCTTTTCACTGCGGCTGACCAGCCCCGCGTCCAGCAGCTCATCCCGCGTATAGCCCTTGGCGGCCATCGCGTCCATGAGCGCATGGAACGAGTCGGGCGCGTAGCCCAGGCCGAAGCGGTTCATCGTGCGGCGGTGCAGGCCGCGGCTGATGAAATACTGCTGCGCCGCGCGGTTTTCCGGTTTCCACAGGGTTTCATAGTAAAACCGCGCCGCATCCTTGCAGAGCGCATACAGCCGCTCGCGGCGGCGCGCCGCCTGCCGGTCGGCCTCGCCCTGCTCGGGCACCTCCATGCCCGCGCGCGCGGCCAGAAAGCGCACCGCATCGGGAAATTCCAGTCCCTCGGCCTTCATCACAAAGGTGATCACGCCGCCGCCCGCCCCGCAGCCAAAGCAGTGGAAGATCTGCTTGTCCGGCGAGACCGAAAACGACGCTGTCTTTTCATTGTGGAAGGGGCACAGGCCGAAATAGTTCGCGCCGCTCTTTTTGAGCTGCACATACTGGGACACCACGTCCACAATATCGTTCCGCGCGGACAGCTCGTCCAGAAATACGCGGTCAAACGGCATTTTACGCCCACCTCCTCTGCGGGATGCCCGGTCCGGTCATCCCTCCATCTTGTTCCAGCTCTTCGGAATGAACAGCTTTTTGTAGACCGAGATCGAGTACCGGTCGGTCATGCACGCGATGTAATCGCACACCACGCGCTCGAGCGGCTCTCCCCTTGCCATCAGCACGAAATAGTCGCCCGGCAGCTCGTCCGGATGCTCGACAAAATACTGATACAGGCTGCGCAGCATGCTCTTGGCGCGCTGCTCCTCGCTCTGCGCCTCGGTGCCCTGATACACATGGTCGAACATGAACTGGCGCAGCTCCATCATGTCGTCGTGCACCTGCTCGTCCATGCCGATCTCCTGATGCTGCACGCCGTATTCGATCATGGCGACGACCATGGTGTCGATGCGCTTGCCGTGGGAATCGCCCAGCCGGTCGCGCAGGTACTGCGGGATGTCGCCCGCCTTGATCAGTCCGCCGCGGATCGCGTCGTCAATGTCGTGGTTGATGTAGGCGATGCGGTCGGCGTAGTGGATGATGCGCCCCTCGGGCGTGTCCGCCTTTTTGGCGCCTGTGTGGCACAGGATGCCGTCGCGCACCTCCTGCGTCAGGTTGAGCTCCTCGAGCAGGTCCACCATGCGCAGGCTCTGCTCATTGTGGCGGAAGCCGAACGGGCAGACCTCGGCCAGCGCGCGCTCACCCGCATGACCGAACGGCGTATGCCCAAGATCGTGGCCTAAGGCGATCGCCTCGGTCAGGTCCTCATTGAGGCGCAGGGCGCGCGCGACCGTGCGCGCGATCTGCGCCACCTCGAGCGTATGCGTCAGCCGGGCGCGGTAATGATCGCCCTCGGGCGAGATGAACACCTGCGTCTTGTTGGAGAGCCGCCGGAACGCCTTGGAATGGATGATGCGGTCCCGGTCGCGCTGAAAGCAGGTGCGGTAGGGGCAGGGCGCCATTTCGCGCCGCCGGCCCTTTGAGCTGTCCGCAAAGGTCGCCCACGGGGCGAGCGTCTGCCGCTCGCGCTGCTCCTGCTGTTCCCGAACGGTCATGCAGCATCCCTCCTGCCGGTATCAAAATATTGCTCACTTAATGTATACCGCATATTTGTGAAAAATCCTTTTCCATTCTGCAAAAAAATCCGGAATTTTTCCGCCGGTATTTTTTGTCAGGCTTTATTTGACCCGCCGCCCCATAAAGCGGGTCTCCATCACCTCGGCGTAGACCTGTCCGGCGGTCGCCTCGGCCAGCGCGGCATTGAGCGCGTCCTCCGTGCCCGCGGGCAGGGTGACGGTGAGCGTCACGTCCGCGCCGTAGTCGGTCTGCTCGACCGCGCAGTCGTGCGCGGGCAGCAGATGCTGCACGATGTCGTACAGGTTATACGGGCAGGCGATCAGCGCGACCGCGTACAGGCTCATGCGCTGCACGCCCGCCGCCGCGACAGCGATCTGCGCGCCCTGCGTATAGGCGCGCACCAGCCCGCCCGTGCCCAGCAGCACGCCGCCGAAATAGCGCGTCACCACGCAGCACACGTCCACCAGATTTTCGTGCCGCAGCACGTCCAGAATGGGCATGCCCGCGGTGCCCTGCGGCTCGCCGTCGTCCGAATAGCGCATCACATTGCCCTCGCGCAGGATATAGGCGTAGCAGTGGTGGGTCGCGTCCCAGTAAGTGTCGCGCATCTCCTTGATCTTCGCCGTCGCCTGCTCGGCAGTTTCCACATGCCACAGCCGTCCGGTGAATTTGGAGCGTTTTTCTTCAAATTTATCCTCGCCGTAATCCAGGAACGGCACAAAGTAGTCCGCAGCCAATGCCCCCGACCTCCCCTTCCGGTAGTGGAGAATACAAAACTGAAAATGCGTTCACTGCCGCACTGTCATTCTCCATTCTCAATTTTCCATCAAATAGTCCCGGATGCGGCCGTACAGCTTCTCGTCCACGACCGCCTCGACCACCGTGCCCTCGGCGGCGTAGTCGGTCGAAAGGATCTGCGCCTCGCGGTGCAGCATATCGAGCACCGCGCCGTCGCTGTACGGGATGCACACCCTGACCTGATGCCTGCCGCGGCCCAGTGCGTGCTCGATCGTACGCAGCAGCTCGTCGATGCCCTCGCCGGTCTTGGCCGAGATAGCGACGCCCTCGTCCGGCCGGAAGTAGGGCAGCGCGCCCGGCGCGCACTTATCCGCCTTGTTGTAGACCATCAGACGGGGGATGTCCTGCGCGCCCAGCTGCGCGATGACCTTTTCCACGGTCTCGGCCTGGATGGGCCAGTCCTCATCCGATACGTCCACCACATGCAGCAGCAGGTCGGCGTAGGCCAGCTCCTCGAGCGTGGCCTTGAACGCGCTCACCAGATGGTGCGGCAGCTTGCGGATAAAGCCGACCGTGTCCGAGAGCAGGATCTCCTGCGTATCCGAAATGCGCTTTTTGCGCGTGGTGGGGTCGAGGGTATCGAACAGGCGGTCGTTCGCCTCGATGCCCGCGCCGGTCAGCGTGTTGAGCAGGGTGGATTTGCCCGCGTTGGTGTAGCCCACGATCGCGACCAGCGGCAGCTCGGCCTTTTTGCGCTGGCGGCGCTGCACCGCGCGCACGCGGCGCACCTGCTCGAGCTCGTTCTTGAGCTTGTCGATGCGCTGGCGGATGTGGCGGCGGTCGGTCTCGAGCTGGGTCTCGCCCGGGCCGCGCGTGCCGATCGGGCTCTTGCCGCCGCCCGCGGTCTGGCGCACCAGATGGGTCCACATGCCGGCCAGCCGGGGCAGGATATACTGGTACTGCGCCAGCTCGACCTGCAGCTTGCCCTCGCCCGTGCGGGCGCGCTGGGCGAAAATATCCAGAATGAGCGCCGAGCGGTCGAGCACGGTGCACTTGGTCAGCTCCTCGAGGTTGCGTGTCTGCGAGGGCGACAGGTCATTGTCAAACAGGATGAGGCTGGCCTCGTTCGCCTCGGCGAGCTGCCGCACCTCCTCCGCCTTGCCCTCGCCGATAAAGGTGCGCGGGTCGGGCGCCGGACGGCGCTGCAGCGTCATCGCGACCGCTTCCGCGCCCGCGGTCTCGGCCAGCGCGCGCAGCTCGTCCATCGTGCGCTCATCCGTGTCCTGATCGGCGTGAAAGCCCGGGCAGGACAGCCCGACCAGCACGGCGCGCTCATGCTGTTCTTCCAAACGGTTTTCGGTCATTCGGTTCCCTCCTCCGCGCAAAGCGGTATGACGAAACAAAAAGCCATCGAACACACGTTTCGATGGCTTTGTTGTTACTTATCCAGATTGAAACGCTTCTTGAAGCGATCAACACGTCCGCCGGTGTCTACCAGCTTCTGCTTGCCCGTGAAGAAGGGGTGGCACTTGGAGCAAACGTCAACGACGATGTTCTCCTTGGTGGAGCCGGTCTCAATGACATTGCCGCAGGCACAGCGGATCGTGGTCTGCTTGTACTCGGGATGGATGCCCTGTTTCATGTTGTTTCACCTCTTTCCACGGGAACTTATCAAAAAAACTTCTTGCAGTCGTAAAGTTATAATACCATAACCGGATGCAAATTGCAAGCATTATTTTTCGTACACGAGTTTTTCCTCGGTCCAGCCTGCCAGCACCGGGATCATGGCTGCGGCGAGCCGCTTTGCGCCCGCCAGATCGTGCAGCTGCCAGTTGCCGCACTCGATGCGGCTCGCGCCCGGGATCTCGCCCTCATACGCGGCGATGAACGCCATAGACGCCTGCACCAGCGCGATCGCGTCCGCGGGCTGCATGTCCCGCACGAGGAAATAAAACCCGGTCTGGCAGCCCATCGGGCCGCAGTAGATGATCTGGTCGGCAAAGCGCGAGTTGCGCGCATAGGTCGCGAACAGATGCTCGAACGTATGCCCCGCCGCAGGCTCGATGTACGTCCCCGCGTTCGGGTAGACCATGCGGATGTCATAGGTCGTGATGTCCCCGTCGATGCGGGAGGTATACATGCCGGGCTTCAGCTTGTCGTGGTTGACCTCAAAGCTCGCGATCCGCTTCATGCCTTGGCTGCCTCCTTATTGTCCGGGCTGAGGAACTTGAGCTCATGCTGGTATTCGCGCCAGAGCAGCACGAAGGAGATCAGGAAGGACACGATCTCCGCGATCGGGAAGGAATACCACAGCGCGTCCAGGCCGACGAACTTGCCCAGCGCCCACGCGGCGGGCAGGATGATGACCAGCTGGCGGCAGACCGAGACGATCAGGCTGTTCATGCCGCGCGCGGTCGCCTGGAACATGGTGGAGTTGATGATACCGAACGATGCGCCGATGAAGGACAGGCTGATGGTCTTGAGCGCGGGCACGCCGACCGAAAGCATCTCCTGCGTGGCGGCGGCGTCCGAGCGGTCGACGAACATCATCAGCATGGGCTCGGGCAGGAGCTGGAACAGGATCATGCCGATCAGCATGATGATGGCCGCGGTCGACAGCGCGATGCGGTAGGCGCCGAACAGGCGCTTGCGGTTGCGCGCGCCGTAGTTATAGCCCATGACCGGCAGCGCACCCTGATTGAGGCCGAACACCGGCATGAACACGAAGGTCTGCAGCTTGAAGTAAACCGCCAGCACGTTGACCGCGGTCTGCGAAAAGCCGATCAGGATGCCGTTCATACCGGCGGTCATCACCGAGGTGATGGACTGCATGACGATGCCCGGCAGGCCGACGCGGTAAATGTCCTTGACCGTCTGCAGGCGCCACTTGAATTTGCGCATGTTGAGCTGGAGCAGCTTCTGATGCTTGAACACGCCCCACAGGCCGATCAGCATGCCGCAGATCTGGCCGATGACGGTCGCCAGCGCCGCGCCGGTGACGCCCATTTCCGGGAAGGGGCCGATGCCGAAGATCATCAGCGGGTCGAGGATGATGTTGACGATCGCGCCGGTCAGGCCCTGCGTCATCGGAATGATCATATTGCCGGTCGACTGCTGCACCTTTTCGCACATCATGGAGATCATGACGAAGATGCTCAGGCCGACCGCGATGTGCGAATACTGCACCGCCTGCACGGCGACCTCTTCCTCCGCGCCGAAGGCGCCCACAAACACGCCCGACAGGCCGAAGCCCAGCACGAGGAACACGATGCCGCCGATGACTGACAGCGCGATGCCATGCTCCGCCGCGGAGTTGGCGTGCATCTGGCGTTTTTCACCCAGACGGCGCGAGATCAGCGAGTTTACGCCCACGCCCGTGCCCACGCCGATCGCGACGACCAGCGTCTGCAGCGGAAACACCAGCGATACCGCCGCCAGCGCGCTCTGCGAATACTGCGCGACGAAGATACTGTCCACGATGTTGTACAGCGCGTTGATGATCATGGACAGCATGGCGGGCAATGCCATGGAAAAGATCAGCGGACCCATCCGCGCAGTGCCCATTTTGTTTTCTTGCACATTGATTCCCCCTGACGATAAGGAAGCCGCACCAAACTTCGTCCGGTGCAGCTGCCGATTGATTATTAAGTATATTTTACGGGATAAAATGCGTGATTGCAAGTCTTTTTCTGCCAAAATATCCGGCAATTTTTACAATTTTCCGGTCAGTTCGTCAAAAGACTGCTCGACCACGAGATCGCTCGAGGCGCGCAGCTCGTCCTCGCCCGCGGCGTAGGCCGGCTCGCGCACGCCGCACACATAAAACCCCGCGCGCTTGGCGGTCGTGCAGGCATAGGGCGCATCCTCAAACACCGCGCAGGTATCGGGCGTCACGCCCAGCCGTTCGGCGGAGATCAGGTAGATATCCGGCTTCCATTTGGGCACGCCCACATCCTCAATGGTCAGCATGAAATCGAAATACTGCATCATGTCGCGGTCGCGCAGCGCCTTTTCCGCATGGCGGCGGGCGGTCAGCGTGGCGACGGCCATTTTGACCCCGCGGCGGCGCAGACCCTCCAGGAAGGGGATCACGCCCGCGCGCGGCTTGGCGATCGAGGCATAACGCGCGGTGATCAGCTCGTCCATGCCGTCCATCAGGCCCTGCGCGTCCATCGGCAGCGCGGGATAGCGGTCGATGAAAAACTGCGCGACCTCCGGCTGGGAAAGCCCCTCGGTCGCCGCATACTCCTGCTGGGTGATATGTACGCCGAACTGCTCCAGATAGCCTGCGGTCAGCCGCTTCCATACGGGCATGGAGTCGAGCAGCGTGCCGTCCATATCGAAGATCGCGCCTTTGAACTCGTGCATTTCAGGTCGTCCTTTCCGGGAAAAGCGTTGTCATTTGGTTTTGCGGTCGATGAACTGCGGCCGCATTTTGGAATACAGGATCTTCTGCTCGCTGTACAGCCCATAGTACCCGCTGAGCATGTAGGCCACGGCGATGACCAGCGCGAACAGCGCCAGCTGTTCCCCGCCGAACAGCTCATAGGCGAGCAGGATCGAGGTCAGCGGCGAGTTGGTCACGCCGCAGAACACGGCCACCATGCCGAGCCCCGCGGCAAAGGAGGGCGCAAGGCCGAAAAAGCCGCCGTAGGCTGCGCCGAACGTCGCGCCGATGAACAGCACGGGCACGATCTCGCCGCCCTTGTAGCCCACGCCGATGGTGATGGCGGTCAGCACCAGCTTGATAAAGCACGCGGCATAGGCGGCCTCGCCCGCGACCGCGCGCTCGATCACCGCCATGCCCGCGCCGTTGTAGTCCCGCGTGCCGAGCAGCAGCGAAACGGCCACCACCGCCGCGCCGCCCGCCGCGATGCACGCATACTGGTTGGGGATGTACCGGCTGAACAGATGGCCGATGCGGTGGAACACGATGCACACCAGCGCGCTGAGCACCGCGCACACCGCGCCGAACAGCACCAGCCGCAGGAGCAGGACGGCGTCCACCGCTGCCGGAACGCCGGCGAGGCGGAACGCGGTCGTGCTGCCGCCCAGCTGCAGCGCGGTCTGGTGCGCGATGACCGAAGCCAGCACGCACGGGAACAGCGCCGCGTAATACATCACGCCCACGCTGATGACCTCCATGGCGAACACACTCGCCGCCAGCGGCGTGCCGAACAGGGCGGCAAAGCCCGCCGCCATGCCGCACATGGTGATCGTGCGGGAATCGCGGTCGTCCAGCCGCATCCAGTGGCCGATATTGCCCGAGATCGAGCCGCCCAGCTGGATGGCCGCGCCCTCGCGGCCGGCGGAGCCGCCGCACAGGTGGGTGAGCACCGAGGTGAGGAAAATGCTCGGCGCGAGCCGCAGCCGCACCGGATGATCCTCCCGCACCGAGGTCAAAATGAAATTGGTGCCGCGCGCCAGCGGGATATCCATTTTGCGGTACCAGAGCGCGATCCCCACGCCTGCGAGCGGCAGCAGATAGAGCAGCCAGTCATGCGCGCCGCTCATTTCGCCCGCCCAGTCGAGCGCGCGGTGGAACGCCGCGCCCACCGCGCCGACCACCACGCCGATGATCACCGCGAACGCGCACCAGCGCACAAAAATCAGCGCATTTTTGCCTTGTTTTCCCCAATATTGCTTGTCCACGCTTACACTCCCTCATTTCCATTCCATGCAGCTTCCAAAACTGCTTATTCCGTGTAAGTCCGGATCAGGCCGCCCGCCCATGCGAGCAGCCGCTGGCTTTGTGTGTCCAGATCGCCTGCCGCGCCGTCCAGGCCGGCGGCGAGGATGGCCGCGCCCTCCCCCTCCAGCCGGGGCAGCAGCGCGCGGCCGGCGCGGATGAATTCCCCGGTGCGGCAGAACCAGTCCGCGCGCAGGGTGAAAAAGGCGGCCTTGTACAGCCCCTGCAACAGCACCGCATCCCGCTCGTGCAGGCGGTTGTGCGCGCAGGCATGGTAGATGCCGCACGCGCCGGTGCGCACCGCGCGGCGCGCATCCGCCGGGCCGAAGCGGGTCTTGAGCGCCTCCAGATCGCCGTACCACGGTTTGGTATCATAGTAAAACCCAAACAGCTCGGACGGCTCCCACGCGAGCAGCTCCGCCCAGCCGGAGACAAAGCCGCATACCCTGCTGCGTTCGGGCAGGCCGTCCAGCAGAACGCGGTAGCGGTCCCAGTCCGCCGCGCGCCATTCGTCCAGAATGACGACCGCGTCGATGTCGCTGTCCGCCCGGGCTTCGCCCCGGGCATGGCTGCCCTGCAGGCCGATGCAGCGCACGCGCGCCCCGAACGCGTCCCGCACAGCGGCGGTAAACCCGTCCATCCAGCGCTGGATGTCCATTCTCCTCCCCCTTTTATTTCAAAAGAATTGCCCCGCAGGGTTTTCTACGGGGCAATGGATCTGCTTACTTGCTGGTGGTCGAGGTCTCCTTAAGCACAACGTCGTGCGCGCCGCCCTCGACGATCGAGGTCGCGGACACGAGCGTGATCTTGGCCTTCTGCTGGAACTCCGGAATGGTGATCGCGCCGCAGCTGCACATGGTGGAGCGCACCTTGCTCAGCGTCAGCCCGAGGTTGTCCTTGAGCGAGCCGGCGTACGGGACGTAGGAGTCCACGCCCTCCTCAAAGGAGAGCTTGGAGTCGCCGCCGAGGTCGTAGCGCTGCCAGTTGCGCGCACGCGCCGAACCCTCGCCCCAGTATTCCTTCATATAGGAGCCGTTGATGTTGACCTTGTTGGTCGGGGATTCGTCAAAGCGGGAGAAGTAGCGGCCGAGCATCAGGAAGTCCGCGCCCATGGCGAGCGCGAGCGTGCAGTGGTAATCGTGCACGATGCCGCCGTCCGAGCAGATCGGGATATAGATGCCGGTTTCCTCAAAATACTCGTCGCGCGCCGCGGCGACCTCGATCAGCGCGGTCGCCTGGCCGCGGCCGATGCCCTTCTGCTCGCGGGTGATGCAGATCGAGCCGCCGCCGATGCCGACCTTGATAAAGTCTGCGCCCGCCTCGGCGAGGAAGCGGAAGCCTTCGCGGTCGACCACATTGCCGCCGCCGACCTTGACGCTGTCGCCGTAATTCTCGCGGATCCACGCGAACGTGCGGCGCTGCCACTCGGTAAAGCCCTCGGACGAGTCGATGCAGAGCACGTCCGCGCCCGCCTCGACCAGCGCGGGCACGCGCTCGGCATAGTCGCGGGTGTTGACGCCCGCGCCGACAACGTAGCGCTTGTGCTCGTCGAGCAGCTCGAGCGAGTTGGCCTTGTGGCTGTCATAGTCCTTGCGGAACACGAGGTAAACCAGATGCTGCTGGTCGTCCACCAGCGGCAGGGAGTTGAGCTTGTGGTCCCAGATGATGTCGTTGGCGGTCTTGAGCGTGGTGTCCGCCGGCGCGGTGATCAGCTTGTCAAACGGGGTCATGAACTCGGACACCTTGACGCCGGTATCCATGCGCGAGACGCGGTAATCGCGGCTGGTGACGATGCCGAGCAGCTTGCCGTTGGCCGTGCCGTCCTCGGTGACGGCCATGGTCGAATGGCCGGTGCGCGCCTTGAGCGCGAGCACGTCCGCGAGCGTCTGCTCGGGGCGCAGGTTGGAATCGGATACGATAAAGCCCGCCTTGTAGCTCTTGACGCGGGCGACCATAGCGGCCTCGCTCTCGATGGTCTGCGAACCGTAAATAAAGGAGATGCCGCCCTCCTGCGCCAGCGCGATGGCCATGCGGTCGTCCGAGACCGCCTGCATGATGGCAGAGACCATCGGGATGTTTGCATACAGCGCGGACTGTTCACCCTTGCGGAACTTGACGATCGGGGTGCGCAGGCTGACGTTTGCCGGCGTGCACTCGGCAGAGGAATAGCCCGGCACAAGCAGATATTCGTTGAAGGTATGCGAGGGCTCGCTGAAGTAATACGCCATTTCGTTTCTCCTTTTCTTCATTCCTGTTATTTCATACTTATAATTGTATTTATTATAGCCGTTTTGTGCGGCAAAGTAAAGCGCGCATATGACCGATTTTGCAGGATTTTGTCCCGCGCCGCTTATGCAAACTGCGCGCCGGGCGCGGTTTGCATAACCTGTGATAACCGCCTCCCGCCCTGCCGCCGCGCAGGACGGCCGAAGCGCATCCGGCGCAGCGCTCCTGTCCTGCGCCGCCGCGGAAAAGAAAGCGCCGCTCACAGAGCGGCTATTCAATACGCGCCTGCGGCGCGGGAACTGTTTCAACAATCAAAGAAAGCGCCCCAGCCATACGGCTGGGGCGCTTTCTTTGGAAATGAGGAATGAATGTCGTGGGCGAAATCAAAATGCGGCGGGATCGGCCGGCGCTTCGCCGGTACCCCTTTGTCTTTACCGGTAACAGATTAGCACTTTCCGGCGGCGGTTGTCAATCGTTTCGCCCATACTTTAACGCAACCTTAACTCCCGCTGTGCTCCCAAACCGTGCCGGTTTGGAAGAAATACAGCACGCAGCCGCGCACCGGCCGGCCGAAGATCTCGCGCACCGCCAGCGCGTAGGCGTCCAGCTGGGGGCCGTACTGCGCAGCGCGCGCCGCCAGCCCGGCTTCGGATACGCGGTCGGTCTTGAAATCCAGGATGACATAGCCCTCGGGCGTGTCGATCAGGCAGTCGATGACGCCCTGCAGCAGCACCTTTTCCCCGGGCGCGTCCGCCGCTGCCGGAAAATACCGCGCCGCGGGCACAAGCACGGAGAATTTGAACTCGCGCCGCACCGGATGGCGCGCCATCAGCCCGCGGTACAGGTCGGAGGCGAAAAACGCTTCGATTTTGGATGCGTCCACCGCCTTTGCCTGCGCAGGCGACAGGATGCGCTTGTCCGTAAGCCGTTCGAGCTCGCGCGCCACGCCGCCCGGCGCGGACGCGGCCGAAAACTCGCAGAACTGCATGAACAGATGGTGCGCCGTGCCGACCTCCGCCGGGGTGAGCCGCCGCTCTTCCTGCAGGAACAGCGGCGCGCGCAGCCTGACCTCGCGGCGCGGGGGCGGGGTCTCCTCCGCCGCCTCGTCCGCACGGTAGCCGCGGCCGACGCCGGTCGCGGTCAGCTTGCTGGGCAGGTCGGCGAGGCAGGCGTGCGGGTAGTCCAGATACGGCTTGACCGCATACCCCGCCGTCTCCGCTTCGGCAAAGCGCAGGATCTCCCCCGCTTCGGGCGCGGCAAGCTCCTCCGGCTGATAGACGCGCACGGAAAAGGCGCTGCAGTCCGTGCCGTGCTCGGGCACCTCAAGGCCGTATTCCTCACGCAGCGCGCGCGTGCACGGATGCCGCAGCAGCGGCGCGACGATCCACGCGAGCGGCGCGCGCACCGCGCCCATGGCGTACTGCGGCAGCGCGTCGAGCGCGGCAAGCCGCGCCCATTTTTCGAGCGACTTCTGCAGCGTGCCGCTGGCACAGGTGATGATGAGTTTTTCCTTCGCGCGGGTGAGCGCGACGTACAGCACGCGCAGCTCCTCCGACACCATCTCGCGCCGCAGCTGCACCGCGAGCGCCGTGCGCTCGGCGGTGTCGTACTGCAGGCCGCGGCCGCGGTCGCGGCACTTTGCGCCAAAGCCCAGCTTCTGGTGCACGAGCACCGGCTCGCGCAGGTCGGATTCGTTGAACTGCTTGGCGCAGTCGGCCACGATGACGACCGGAAACTCCAGCCCCTTGGACTTGTGGATGGACAGGATGCGCACCGCACCGCCCGTGGTCTCCGCGCCCACGGTCTGGAAATCCTCTCCGGTCTCCTGCATGCCGCGCAGCAGGCGCACAAAGGCGAACAGGCCGCGGAAGCCCTGCGCCTCGAACGCGCGCGCCCGCTCGAAAAACGCCAGCAGGTTACTCTGCCGCTGCGCGCCGTTCGGCAGCGCGCCATACAGGCCGAGCGCACCGGTCTGGTCGTAGATCTCCCACAGCAGGCGGTAGACCGGCTGGTCGCACGCAAACGCGCGCAGGTAGTCCAGCCGCTGCAAAAACGCCTCCGCCTTGGGGAAGTCCGCGCGCGCGGCGAGCAGCGCATCGTAGTAGCTCACCTGCCGGTCGACCAGGCGGATGTCCGCCAGCTCCTGCTCGGTGAACCCGATGAGCGGCGAGCGCAGCACGCCGATCAAATCGACGTCCTGCCGCGGGTTGTCGATCACGCTGAGGAAGGACGCCATCGTGCCGACCTCGGCGGTCTCGAGCAGGCCGCCGCGCTCCTCCGCGCTCGCGGAGACGCCCGCCTGCTCGAGCGCGGCGATGAACGTGCGCGCCTTGGTTTTGGGAGAGCGCAGCAGGATGACGATGTCCCCCGGCGTGACCGGGCGCAGCGCGCCCGTGTCCTTGTCGGTCACCGGAAAGCCCTCGTCCAGCAGCTGCCGGATGCGCGCGGCTGCGAGCCGCGCCTCGAGCGCGGTCTTGTCCGGCGCGTCGTCGTCCTCGCCGAGGTTTGCCGCGTCGACGAGCAGCACCTCGGTCCGGTAGCGCGGGTTGTCCGCATCCGGATAATAGTCCGCGCCCAGATGCAGGGCTTCGCGGTCGGTGTAGGCGAGATCGCCCACGGTCTCGCCCATGACGGCGGAAAACAGGTAGTTGCACGCGTCCAGCACCGCCGCGCGCGAGCGGAAGTTCTGCCCCAGGATCACGCGGCGCGGCGCGCTGTCCTGCGCCGTGTCCGCGTCTGCAAACGCGCGGTATTTCTCCAGAAAGATGGACGGGTCGGCCAGACGGAAGCCATAAATGCTCTGCTTGACGTCGCCCACCATGAACAGGTTGGTTTCATTTTGCGACAGCGCGCGGAAGATCGCATCCTGCACCGCGTTGGTGTCCTGATATTCGTCCACCGCGATCTCGGCATAGCCCGCGGCGAGCGTTTTCGCCAGCGGGGACGGCTGCCCGCCCTCATACAGCAGGCGCACGGCGAAGTGCTCAAGGTCGCCAAAGTCCGCCGCATTGCGCGCGCGCTTGGCGGCGGAGAACGCGTCGTCGAACGCGTTTACCATATCGCACAGCGCGGCGAGCGCGGGCGCGGTCAGGCCGCGGTCGTACTCCGCCTCCGCCGCGGTGACGGTCAGCCACCTGTCGCGGATGGCTTTTGCGGCGGTTTTCCACTCCTCGCGCATGGCCTTGATCTCCTCGAGCAGGGCTTTGTCCTCAAAGCCGCGCACGGCCTTGAGGCGGTCGAACGAGATCGAGCGCGCGGCCTCGACGCAGGCGTCCCAGTCCCCGCCGCGCAGCGCGTCCAGCAGGCGCTCCGCCTGATGGAGGTCGCTTGTCAGCGCGGGCAGGTAGGCGCCCGCCAGCTCGTCGACGCCGGTCACCTCGTCCGCCGCCATGCGCAGGAAGGCCGCGCCGTGTTCGGCCGCCGCGCGCGCCTGCGCCAGCAGCACGCGGCCGTGCGGCGTATCCATGCCGCGGGCATACAATCCCTCGCGCACCTCCGCGAGGAAGGCGCGCGGGTCGGGGTGCGCCTGTATCTTTTCGTAAGTGCTCAAAATGACCTCGCCCAGCTTTTTGTCGTCCCGCCCTGCGGCAAGCTGCTCACACAGCGCCAAAAAGCCCTCGTCCCCGCGCTCGTAGGCCGCGTCAAGCGTCTCCTCGAGCACCTCGGCGCGCAGGATCTTGCCCTCGTTCTCGTCCATCAGGCGGAAGTCGGGCGCGATGCCGAGCGCCGCCGCCTGCTCGCGCGCGAGCGACAGGCACAGCGCGTGCACGGTCGTGATCTTCGCGCGGTGCACCAGAAACAGCTGGCGGCGCAGGCGCGCGTCCCGCGGGTCCCTGGCCACCGCCTCGCCCAGCGCCCGGCCGATGCGCTCGCGCATTTCCGCCGCCGCGGCGTTGGTGAAGGTGACGAGCAGCAGGCGGTCGATGTCCACCGGGTCGTCCGGATCGGTCAGGCGCGTGATCACGCGCTCGACCAGCACCGCGGTCTTGCCCGAGCCCGCCGCCGCCGAGACGAGCAGCGCGCCGCCCCGGTTCTGGATGGCGGTCAGCTGGTCTTTTGTCCACTGCGGCATCAGCCCTCACCCCCTACCTGCTGCCAGAATTCCTCGTCCGACAGATGCCTGAGCCACCGCGCCTTATCCCCTGCCGTCTCGTCGAACCGGCAGGCCGCGCGGAAATCGCACCAATCGCAGTAGCTCGTGGTTTTGTCCTTTTTGCACGGGTCGGCGGTCACGCTGCCCGCGCGCAGCTCGCGCCCCATCTCGAGCAGCTTTTCGTGCGTGTAGCGTGCCAGCCGCCCGAACTGCGCCAGATCGGCGACCGCGGATTTCGTCGCGAGCGTCGGCTCATCCTCGCCTTTTTTGACCTTGACCGTGACCGGGATGAACCGCCCGTCGCCCTCGAGCCCGTGCTCCATCGCCTCGAGCAGATCCATATCGTCCGACAGCAGGCCGCTGCGGCGCAGCGCCTTGTCGCGCAGGGCGCGCAGCGTGTCCTCGTCCGCGTCGCGCGCGGCGTCGGGCAGCTCGTCCCGCACCGGCACATACAGCACGCCCGCAGGCACGATCGCATTGAGCTCGGCTTCGAGCCGCCGGCGGTAGCGGTCCAGCCCCTCCTGCTGCAGGGCGTACAGATAGATGATCAGCTGCATGTTGAGCCCGTACCAGATGTCCGACAGGGAGAACGACTTTTTGCCGCTCTTATAGTCCATCACGCGCAGGTACAGCCGCCCGTTTTTGATGTAGCCGTCCACGCGGTCCACCTTGCCGGACAGGGACACCGACAGGTCGCCCTCCGCACATTCGACGGGCGGCAGGTCGCCGCCGCGCGAAAAGTCCACCTCGTAGTCGATGGGCGCAAAATCCGAGACGCGCAGTTCCTCGACCACGTTGCGCAGCACCTGCTCTGCCGTGCGCACAAGGCGGCTGAACAGATAGCGGAAGCGGGCGGTCTTGTTTTCCAGCCCGCCGAGCTCCTCTCGGACATACTGCCGCACCGCCGCGCGGCAGGCGCGCTTTACCGCCGCCTCGTCCGCCGCCGCGGCGCCGCCCTCCGCTTTGCCGAGCGCATCCAGCGCATGCTCGAGCACATAGTGCAGGAAGGTGCCGGTCTCGAGCGCGTCAAACCGCGCCGCGCGGCGCGGCTTGGCCTTCAGGCCGTACTGCATGAAAAACGCAAACCGGCAGGAGTAAAAGGTGTCCACGCGCGAGGCGGTCAGGTTAAGGCTTTTGCCGTACAGCCCGTCGATCGTGTGCGGGCTTGTCAGCGGGCCGCGCCCGCGGCGCTGCGCCGCGGCATTGTGGATGCGCACGTCATCCTTATAATAGTCATAGGCCGCGCGCACAGCGGGCGAGCGGTCGCCGGACAAATAGGCGCACGCGAGCTCGACCGCAGGCCGCTCGGCCTGCAGGCGGTCGCGCGGCGTTTCGCTCTGGTGGGCGGAAAACGGCACGGCGGGCAGCAGGTCGCGCACCGTGCTGACATAGTAGGACGGCCGTGTCTCTCCCCCGGCGGCGTCCGTCAGGTGCCAGGAGAGCAGCAGCTCGTCCGTCGGGCAGGCGACCGCGCGGTACAGCGTCTCCTGCTCCATGAGCAGGCGCTCCGCGCCGTAGGCCTTGAGCTCGACGCCGAGCGCATCCAGACCCGCGCGGTCCATATCGCTCAGCAGCGAGGTCCCGCCCGGCGCTTTGGGGATCAGCCCGTCGTTGGCGCCGAGCAGGATGACATATTTGACGTTTTCCGCGCACACGCGCTCGATGTCCCCGCAGGTGACGCGGTCGAGCGACACCGGGATCGATCCCACGTCGTATTCACCCAGCACCAGCCGGAACAGCTGGGCAAAGCGCTCCGCCGAAAGCGGCGCGTCCCCGCACACCCAGGCAAACTGCTCCATCGCGGAGACCAATATCTCCCACAGCTGGCGGTATTCATCCGCGAGCTGCAGGCGGCCCGCCGCCTCATGCGCCGCGGCGCGTTCGCTCATACGGCCGGGCGCGTCCACCGCGAGCAGGAAGTCATACAGCGCGCGCACGCAGTCCGCCGCGGGCTTTTCGCCCGCCAGCGCCGCGCGCAGCGCCGAAAAGGGCGCGATCGCCCGCGCGCGCAGCGCATTGAGCGCATCCAGCTGCGCGCGGGTGCGCTCGTCGACCGGCAGGCCGTAGCCGTCCGGATGCTCGGTCCAGTCGCGCTCCCACGCGCCGCCGCGGATGTTCCAGGTGAGCGCATAGTTCTCCAGCCGGTCGACCTCGTCCGGCGTCAGCCCCGCCAGCCCGGTCTTGAGACAGCCGAACAGGTCCTCATATTTGAAGTAGGACTGCACCGCATCCAGCGCGCCGGTCACCAGCGCGAGCGGCGGTCGGGAGAGCAGGTCGGGCTTTTCCGCCTGAAATACCGGCACGTCATACCGCGCCATCGCCATGGCGAGGAAGGCGGCATAGGGCGCGCTGTCCCGCGCGCAGACCACGAAATCGCGAAAGCGCGCGCCCTCGTCGCGCACCTTGCGGCGGATATAGGCCGCCGCGTGCTCGCACTCGTCAAAGGGCGAGGCGGCGGCGTACAGGCGCACGCCAGCTGCGTCCTCCTGCGCTGTGCGCACGGGCAGCAGGCTCTGCGCCTCGAGCGCGGCCAAACCGGCGGGGCGCGCCAGCTTTGCCCCGCCGAAATCCCGCTGTTCCGCGGTCTGGTTGTGCCGTTTCGCCATGCGGGTCAGCGTCTTGACCGTCCGGCAGCCGGTGATAAACACCTCGGGATAGGCGGCGTCGCAGGTGATCGCCGCGGTCAGCGGCACGCCTGCGGCCAGCATCGCGTCGACCACGCCCAGCTCCTGCGGCGTAAAGCCGAGGAAGCCGTCCAGATAGACCGCCGCGCCCGCCAGCACATGGCTGCCGCCCAGCCGGTCGCGCAGATGGGTCAGCCGGTCGCGCGGGTCGGGCAGCGATTCGTCGCACAGGCGCTCGTACGCGGTCAGCAGCTGCGCCAGATCGCTCAGCTTGGCCGCGAGCGCCGCGTCCTCACATGCCGCAGAGGCGGCAAACAGCGTTTCGGGCGCGACCGCACAGGTTTTGCACTCATCCACCAGCCGCAGGGCTTCGCGGAGAAGCTCGGGCTTGTCCGCCAGCCCCTGCCATGCGGTCAGGCCGCCCTGCACGCGCCGCGCCGCCTGCTGCAGGGTCAGCAGCTGGCCCGCCGGGGTGAGCATCTGCTCCGCCAGCCCGCCGACCTCGGAAAACACGCGGTCGGCCAGACGCGAAAACGTGAGCACCTCGGCCGTGCGCGCGCCGTGGTTGCCGGTCGCTTCGGCCAGCCGGCGCTCCATCCGGTGCGAATGCAGCTCGGGCACGAGCAGGACCTGCCGTCCTTCGCCCCGTTCGCACCGGTCGGCGATCTCCCGCAGTATTGCTGTTGTTTTGCCGCTTGCCGCGCGGCCGGTCCAGATTCGCATGATGCACGCCCCTCTCATGTCCTCCATCATACCATGCCGGCGGCGGACGCGCAAGGCGCGCCCCCTCCCGGCGCGCCGGAAAATTTCTGTTGACTTTTCCGCATGATTCGACTATACTATATTAGCGCGCTGCAAAAACGCCTCTGTAGCTCAGTCGGTAGAGCAGGGGACTGAAAATCCCCGTGTCGGTGGTTCGATTCCGCCCGGAGGCACC
>CALWJG010000007.1 GCA_944380945.1 uncultured Agathobaculum sp.
GGAGATTTTACAGCTATGGCAGAAAAAATCGTTTTGGGGCTGTCCGGCGGGGTGGATTCCGCGGTGGCGGCGGCGCGCCTGCGCGCGCAGGGCTTTGACGTGCACGGCCTGTTCCTCGAAGTGGGCCTGGGCGGCGAGGCGGAAGCGCAGCGCGCCGCGGACGAGCTCGGCATCCCGCTTTACATCGCGCACCGGCGCGAGGCGTTCGAGCGGGAGGTGTGCGCCTACTTTGCGGACGCCTTCCGCCGCGCGCGCACGCCCAACCCCTGCGTGGTCTGCAACCCGCGGGTCAAGTTCCGCGCGCTGATCGACTATGCGGACGAGCTCGGCGCGCCGTATATCGCCACCGGGCATTATGCGCGCACCGGCAGGGACGCGCAGGGGCGCGCGCTGCTGCTGCGCGCGGGCGCGGCCAAGGACCAGTCCTATATGCTCTGCCGCCTGCCGCGGGACTGGGTCGCGCGGTGCGTGTTCCCGCTCGGGGAGAGCGCGGGCAAGGACGAGGTGCGCGGGGACGCGCGCGCCATCGGCCTTTCGGCCGCGGACAAGCCGGACAGCATGGACGTCTGCTTCATCCCGGACGGCGATACGCAGGGCTGGCTCGAACGCCACGGCGCGGCCTGCCCGCCGGGCAATTTTGTCGATGCGCAGGGCAATGTGCTCGGCCGGCACCGGGGCATCCACTGCTACACGGTCGGCCAGCGCAAGGGGCTGGGCGTGGCCGCGTCCGGGCGGCTGTTCGTGCACGAGCTGCGGCCGGAGACCAACGAGGTCGTCCTGTCGCTCGAGGATGTGTTCCGCCGCGAGATCGCGGTGCGGGATGTGCACTATATCGCGCCCGAATACGCGGAAAACGGCCCGTTCGCCTGCGAGGTGCGCGTGCGCTTTTCCGCGCGGAGCGACCGCGGGACGGTCTATCCGGACGGGGACCGCGCCCGCGTCGTGTTTGCGGACGCGGTGCGCGCGCCCGCGCGCGGGCAGGCGGCGGTGTTCTATGACGGGGACGTCGTCATCGGCGGCGGCTTTATCGAATAACGGCAGAGCGCCCGCGGCAGGCGGGCACGAGGTGATACCAATGATGCAAAACCACAATGTGCAGGGGCACCTGCTCGCCAGCTTCACCGAGCTGGTCTGGGGCACGACGTTCGTCGCCACCAAGGTGCTGCTGCGCACGTTTACGCCGCTCGAGATCATGATCGCGCGGTTCGCGCTCGGCTTTCTGGCGCTGCTGCTGGCGGGCGGCGGCTGGATGCGCGCGCAGAAAAGATCGCACGAGGCGCTGTTCGCGCTCGCCGGCCTGACCGGTGTGACGCTGTATTTCCTGATGGAAAACATCGCGCTGACCTACATTTCCGCCTCGCTCGTGGGCGTGATCGTGGCCGCCGCGCCCCTGTGCACCGCGCTGTTCGCGGCCGTCCTGCTGCAGGAAAGGCTCAGCCGCTGGTTTTTCCTCGGCTTTGTGTGCGCGATGACCGGCGTGGCGCTGGCCTCGCTCGCGGGCGTGACCGAGCTGGCGCTCGACCCGCGCGGCGTGCTGCTGGGCGTGGGCGCGGCGGTCGTGTGGGGCGCGTATTCCGTGCTGGTGCGCCGGCTGGGCGCGATGGGCTACCGCACCGCGCCGCTCACCTGCCGTATTTTCGGCTACGGGCTGCTGTTCCTGCTCATCCCGGCGTGCATCGAGGGCTTTCCTGCGCCGCTGTCCGCGTGGGCCGAGCCGCAGCATCTGGCCAACCTGCTGTTCCTCGGCCTGCTGGCCTCCGCGACCTGCTTTGTCACATGGAACCGCGCGGTGTTCCTGCTGGGGCCGGTCAAGACCAGCGCCTATATCTACGCCACGCCCATCATCACGATCGTCAGCTCGGCGCTCATCCTGCACGAGCGCATGACGCCGGTCATGTGGCTGGGCACGGCGCTCGCGCTCGGCGGGCTCATCCTCTCCGAGCGCCGGGACAAGCCGCGGCAGCCGGACGGGCCGGCCGCCGAATAACGTCCCTTTTCGCATACAAAAGCCCCGAGGCGGGCCGGCATTGACCGGTCAGCCCCGGGGCTTTATTTTGCGTTTGCGGTTTTGCGCGGCGGTCACAGCTTCCTGTCGTATTTCTCCGCCAGCTGCTGGCTGATGAACTGCCGCGCGGTGCGCGGCGAGCGGCCGTTGCGCCGCAGCGCGAAGCGCTCGGCGAGCAGGTGCAGCTGCTCGCCCGGCAGGTCGACGCCGCTCTCCGCGGCCAGCTGGTCGACGATGTACAGGTATTCGTCCCGGTCGGGCACGGAGAACGTGATCTCCAGCCCGAAGCGGTCGGACAGCGAGGTGACGGTCTCCAGACTGTCGCGCACGCGCACCTCGTCGCCCTCGCGGTCGGCAAAGGATTCGCGGATCAGGTGGCGGCGGTTGCTGGTCGCGTAAATGACCAGATTGGCCGGCTTGCCGGCAAGGCCGCCCTCGATGAACGCCTTGAGCGCGGCGAAGTTGTCGTCCTCGCGGCTGAAGGACAGGTCGTCCAGAAACACGATGAATTTGAACGGCGAGCGCAGCGTCTCCGCGAAGATTTTGGGGAAGCAGGTGATGTGCCGCGGGGACATCTCGATGATCTTGAGCCCGCGCTCGGCGTATTCGTTGACCACGGCCTTGACGGTCGAGGATTTGCCCGTGCCCTTGTCGCCGTAGAGCAGGATGTTGTTGGCCTCGCGCCCGTCGAGAAAGGCGAGCGTGTTTTTGAGGATCTGCTGCTTCTGGCGCTCGTAGCCCGGCAGGTCGCGCAGGCGGATGGTGTCCGGGTGCGTGATGGGCGAGACCTGCCCGTCGTCCCGCACGGCAAAGGCCGAGGACTGGGCGAAAAACCCGTAGCCCTGCGCGCGGTAGTAGCTGGCGAGCGCGGCGCCGTCCCGGAAGGGCAGGGGCGCGGCGGCGGGAAAGTCCGGCAGGCCGGTGAGCGCGGGCGTGCCGAGGCGCGCCGCGGCCGCGGATTTGAGCGCGGCGCCGTCCAGCGCGAGCAGGGCGCACAGCGCCTCGATGTCGTGCGTGGCCGCGCCGAGCACCGCGGGGGCGGGATCGTCGATCGTATCGGTCAGCGTGTTGACGTCAAAATGCACCGCGTCCAGCAGGGCGCGCGCGGCGTCCCGGCAGGCGAACTGCGCCTGGCACAGCGCGCCGTAGGCGGCGGCGAACTCCTCGGCCGTGCGGCCGAGCGCGTCGAACACCTCCAGATAGGCGCGGACAAGCGGGTGCTGCTGCAGCCCGCGCAGCACGGACAGGCCGCGCAGCTGCAGGGAAAGAGCGGAAAGCTCCATATCGGGTCACTCCTGAGCGTTTTTTTGTTCTGCTTCAGCATACCACACTTCGGCGGGCAAATCAACATAGGATGTGGATAGACCGACTGGAGGAGGAGAGGAAAATGAGCCGTTATGCGCTTTTGATATGCCGCAGCCAGACCGAGGCGGTCGGCCTGCGGCGGCATCTGGGGCAGATGGGCGTCGAGGGCGAGGTGACGCGCCCGCCGCGGCACGCGCGCACCGAGTCGTGCGGCTGGGCGGTGCGCGTGCCCGCGCCGCAGACCGACGGGGCGCTCTACCGCCTGCGGCAGCTGGGCGTCACGCCCTGCCGCGTGGTGCCGGACGAGGGGGCGGGGACATGATCTATCTGGACAACGCGGCCACTACCCTGCGCAAGCCGCGCGCGGTGCACGAGGCCGTGCGCCGCGCCATGCACGCCGCCGCGGGCTATGCGCGCAGCGGCCACGCGGCCGCCCTGCGCGCGGGCGAGACCGTTTACGCCTGCCGCGAGCAGGCGGCGGCGCTGTTCGGCGTGCGCGACCCGGCGCGGGTGGTGTTCACGATGAACGCCACGCACGCGCTCAATCTGGCGATCCACGCGCTCGCGCAGCCGGGGATGCGCGTCGCGGTCAGCGGATACGAGCACAACGCGGTCATGCGGCCGCTCGCGCTGCGCGGGATCGACCCCGTCGTGCTGGACGCGCCCCTGTGGGACGGCGCGGCGATGGCCGAGCGGGCGGAGCGGGCGCTCGCGGACGGCGCGCAGCTGTTCATCCTCAATCATGTGTCCAACGTGTTCGGCTGCGTCCTGCCGCTCGAGGAAATCGCCGCGCTGCTGGATGCGGCGGGCGTGCCGCTCATTCTGGACGCCTCGCAGTCCGCGGGCGTGCTCGAGCTGGACGTGTCGCGCCACCCCTGCCTCGCCGCGGTGTGCATGCCCGGCCACAAGGGGCTGTACGGCCCGCAGGGCACCGGCATCCTGCTCGCGCTGGACGACCGGCTCGCGCAGCATCCCCTGCTCGCGGGCGGCACGGGCAGCCGGTCGGAGGACATGCGCCAGCCGGCCTTCCTGCCCGACGCGCTCGAGAGCGGCACGCCCAACGTGCCCGGCATCGCGGGGCTGGCCGCGGGGATCGCGTTCGTGCGCGCGCAGGGCGCATCGCACATCCTCGCGCATGAGCGGCGCCTGACGCGGGAATTTGTGCGCGCACTCGCGCCCGAGCCGCGCATCGTGTGCTATGCCCACCCGGCGCAGACCGGCGTGGTGTCGCTGGCCGTGCGCGGCGCGCCGTGCGAGACGGTGGCCGAGGCGCTCGCGCGGCAGGGCGTCGCCGTGCGGGCGGGGCTGCACTGCGCGCCCCTCGCCCACCGCACGGCGGGCACCGAGCGGACCGGCACGGTGCGTTTTTCGTTTTCCGCCTTTTCGACCGCGCAGGAGACCGGGCAGGCGGCGGCGCTGCTGCGCCAAGCCGTAAAAAATCTGTGAATACGCTATACACCGCATGGGTTTTGTGGTAGTATAAGTAAGGAATTGACCCTGTCTCCCCCGCCGGGGAAGGCGAAATACACAGGACAGGTGAATATATGGACGCTTTTCTGAATTTTTTCGACCCGAACTCACAAAACTGGGGCAGCATCCGTGATTCGATCTTCAACAGCTTCAACGCGCTCAAGACCGCAGGCATCATGGACGTTGTCGACATCCTGATCGTCGCCTACATTATTTACCGGCTGATGAAGCTGCTCAAGGATACGAGCGCCGCGCGGCTGGCCAAGGGCATCATCTGGCTGCTGCTCATCTTCATCGTCGCCAACCTGATGCGGCTGACGACCATTTCGTATATCCTGCGCTACTCGCTCAACATCGGCTTGACGGCGGCCATCGTCATCTTCCAGCCCGAGCTGCGCCGCCTGCTCGAGCAGCTGGGCAAGGGCAGCATCAGCGGCCTGCTGGTCTCGGCGACCGACCCGGACGCGGCCGAGGCTGCGATCGACGCCACGGTCAAGGCCTGCGCGGATATGTCCAAGACGCGCACCGGCGTGCTGATCGTGTTCGAGCGCAAGGAGCGCCTGGGCGAGATCATCGCCACCGGCACGCTGGTGGACGCCGCGCCCACCCCCGAGCTGCTCAAAAACATCTTTTTCAAAAACAGCCCGCTGCATGACGGCGCGCTCATCATGCGCGAGGGGCGCATCTGCGCCGCGGGCTGCGTGCTGCCGCTCTCGGGCAACCAGAACCTGTCGCGCGACCTTGGCACGCGGCACCGCGCCGCGGTCGGCATGAGCGAATCGTCCGACAGCGTGCTCGTCGTCGTCTCGGAGGAGACCGGCGCGATCTCGGTCGCCATCGGCGGCATGCTCAAGCGCCATCTGTCGCCCGAGGTGCTGCGCAAGGTGCTGGAGGCCGAGCTGATCACCGAAAACCGGCCGGATAAAAAGGGCATTTCCGCGCTCCGCAACATCTGGAAGGGGGGCGCAGGCAAATGAAGAAAGTGAAGGAATTTCTCGGCAAGCGCGACATCTGGCTGCGCCTGCTCTCCATCCTGCTGGCGTTCATCCTGTGGTTCATCGCGCGCGATGAGAGCAACCCGCCCGCGGACTACACCTGGCGGAACATCCCGGTCACCCTGACCGGCGCGGAGGAGCTGCTGCGCGACACCGGCCTTTCGGTCGTCGAATACACGGACACTGTGGACGTGACCGTGCACGGCCCGAACAACACGGTCACCAATACCTCGATGCGCAGCCGCCTCTCGGTCACGGTGGACGTATCCCAGATCACGGACGGCGCGGGCGAATACATGCTCACGCCGGAGATCGTTACGAGCACGAGCGGCGTGGAGGGCCGGGAGACCGCGCCCACCCGCGTGCGCGTGCTGGTCGATGAGGTGACGACCGCCACCGTGCCCGTGCGCGTGGACGCGACCGGCGCCCCGGCGGACGGCTACCGCGCCGGCACGCCCGAGCCGACCTCGACCAAGGAGGTCACGGTCAGCGGACCGGCGTCCGAGCTGGCGGAGATCGCCTATGCCTACGGCACGGTCAGTGTCGACGGGCGCAACGCCACCTTTACCGATGAATGCCCGATCAGCCTGCGCAACGACGCGGGCGAGGCCATCACGGGCGCGCACGTCACCTGCCAGACCGACACCGTCACCGTGCGCACGTCAATTTACCCGATCGAGAGCGTGCCGCTCACCGTCACGCTGACCGACGGCGATACGCTGACCGCCGATCAGGTGGACGTCGGCATCGACCCGGCGAACGTCACGCTGCTGGGCGACCAGAACACGCTGGCCGGCATCACCGAGATCAACCTCGGCACGATCGCGCTGGACGACGTCCGCACCGGCGTTGCCTTTGAAATGGAGATCCCGCTGCCGGACGGCGTGCGGCTGGACGACGGCCAGCCCTCCACCGCGCAGGTGACCATCACGGTCAAGGAGGAGGAGAGCGTCGCCACCCGCAGCGTGCAGGTGACCAACTTCGTGCCCACGGACACCGCGCATGCGCACACGCCCTATGCGGTCAGCGTGCTGACCGATTCGGTCGAGATCGAGCTGCGCGGCAGCGAGAGCGCGCTCGAACAGGTGGATGTGGGACGGCTGTCCATCGGCCTGACGTTTGATTCGGTCTCGCTCGGCACGGGCACGCACAGCGTGCGCGGCGTGGTCGCGGCGACCGGCCTGCCCGCGGGCGTGACGCTCGTCGAGGAGGACGTCGAGGTCGAGATCGAGATCACCGAGGCGGCGCAGACGCCGCCCGCGCAGGCAAACGGCGGCGCAGCGGCGGACGCGCAGGAACCGCCGGACGCCGCCCCGGCGGAGGAAGGCGGGGACGGCGCATGAGCCTGACGGTCAGCAGCATCCGCCTGCCGTTTGACGCGCCCGAGGAGCAGGCGGTCGCCGAGGCGCGCCGCCTGACCGGGCTGCAGTCGGACGAGGTGCAGGCCGCGGTCAGCCGCGTCAGCATCGACGCGCGGCGCGGCCGCATCGCCCGCGTATATACGGTGCGTCTGGACGCGCCATTTGACGAAAAGGCATTTGCAGAAAGCCTGCAAATGCCCTTCGTGCGTTATAAACCCAATGCGCGGCCGGCAGCGCCGCGCGGCGCAAAGCGGCTCACGCACCGGCCGGTGGTGGTCGGGCTGGGGCCCGCGGGGCTGTTCGCGGCCTATACGCTCGCCCGATACGGCTATGCGCCGGTCGTGCTCGAGCGCGGCGGCAGCCTGGACGAGCGGGACGCAGCGGTGGACGCCTTCTGGGGCGGCGGCGCGCTCGACCCGGACTGCAACATCCAGTTCGGCGAGGGCGGCGCGGGCGCGTATTCGGACGGCAAGCTCACCACCCGCATCGGCGACCCGCTGTGCGACAGCGTGCTCGAGACCCTCGCCGCGCACGGCGCGCCGGCGGACATCGTCAAAAAGGCCAAGCCCCATGTGGGCACGGATATTTTGAAAAACGTGGTGCGCGATATGCGGCGCGCCATCCTGCAAAACGGCGGCGAGGTGCATTTCCGCACCGCGCTGACCGGCATTTCGGCGGAAAACGGCGTGCTGCGCGCGGTGCGCACCGCCGCGGGGGACATCCCCTGCGAGCGCGCGGTCGCCGCGATCGGCCATTCCGCGCGGGACACCTTCGCGGCCCTGCATGAAAACGGGGTATACTTTGAACCAAAGGCGTTTTCGGTCGGCGTGCGCATCGAGCACCTGCAAAGCGAGCTCGACCGCGCGCTGTACGGCAAATACGCGGGCCATCCCCTGCTGCCGCCGGCGGAATACAACCTGTCCCGCCGGGAGGGCGGGCGCGCCTGCTATTCGTTCTGCATGTGTCCGGGCGGCGTGGTCGTCGCGGCGCAGAGCGAGGCGGATACGGTCGTCACCAACGGCATGAGCTACCACGCGCGGGACGGGAAAAACGCCAACGCCGCGCTCGCGGTGTCGGTCGACCCGTCGGACTTTGCCGACGGCACGCCCTTCGGCGGCGTGGCGCTGCAGCGGCGTATCGAGCGCGCGGCCTTCGGGCAGACCGGCTCGTACCGCGCGCCCTGCCAGCGCGTGGGCGACTTTCTGGCCGGCCGGCCGAGCAGCGGCGCGGGCGCAGTGCAGCCGAGCTACCCCATCGGCGTGGCGTTCGGCGAGGCGGCGGCGAGCCTGCCGCCCTTTGCGCAGGCCATGCTGCGGGACAGCCTGCCGTATTTCGGCCGCAGGATCCGCGGGTTTGACGCCGCGGACGCGCTGCTGACCGGACCGGAGACACGCACCTCATCCCCGGTGCGCATGACGCGCGGGGCCGACCTGTTCGGCCTGGGCGTCGCGGGGCTCATCCCCTGCGGCGAGGGCGCGGGCTACGCGGGCGGCATCATGTCCGCCGCGGTGGACGGCGTCCGGGCGGCGTACCGCATCATGGAGGAGTACAGACCATTCGATTGAAGCGCACCGCTTCAGTGGAAAATAAAAATCGTAAGGAAAATGAGGCGATTTCAGTGACCCAACAGGGAACGATCAAAAAACTGCTGCCGGGCGGCATGGCGGAGATCGAGGTCACGCGGCGCTCGGCGTGCGGACATGACTGCGCCAAGTGCGGCGGCTGCGGCGGGCTGGAGACCCAGACGCTGTACGTCACCGCGCGCAACAGGGCGCAGGCGCAGGTGGGCGAGCGCGTGCTCATCGAGGGCGAGACCGGACAGGTCCTCGGTCTGGCGGTGCTGGTGTATGTGCTGCCGATCGTGCTGTTCTTCGTCGGCTACGCGCTGGGCAGCGTGCTGCTGCCGGAGACGGCGGCCGCGGGCGCGGCGGGCGGCGGCCTGCTGTTCGTCCTGGGCATTCTGGGCGCGATCTGGTACAGCCGCCGCATGAAGGCGAAAAATCAGGTGCCGTACGAGATCACAAAAAAGCTCTGAATTTTTTATGAATTTTTACCGATTTTCTCCGGCAATCCCTTGTGTTCTCCGCGAAAGTTCGGTAAAATAGATTGAATACGCGAGGCCGCGCACACGCGGCAGGGAAAGGAATCATTCGATGTTTGGCTTTATCCGTCCGGTGAAGCCCGAGCTGCGGGTCAAGGAGGCGGACCGGTTCCAGCAGGTCTACTGCGGCCTGTGCCACGCCATCCGCGCGCGGTACGGCAGGTTTTACACCTTGTTCCTCAGCTATGAGATGACCTTTTTTGCGCTCGTCGCGGGCTGCGGGGAGCAGACCACCCCCCAGCCGTGCCGAAAGCGGTGCGACGCGCATCCCCTTGTCCGGCGCCCCTGCGCGCCGGCGGACGCCGCGCTCGAGCGCGCGGCGGATGTGAGCGTGCTGCTCACCTATCACAAGCTGGAGGACAGCCGCGCGGACGAAAAAGGCCCCAAACGGCTGCTGGCCGCCGTGCTGTGCCGGTTGGGCAGGCGCGGATACGAGCGGGCGCGCAGCCGCCTGCCGGAAGAGGACGCCGAAATGGTCGAAGCGCTGGCCGAGCTGCAGGCGCTCGAGCGCGAAAAATGCGCGTCCATGGACCGCGCGGCGGACGCTTCCGCGCGCATGACCGCGGCGGTCGTCCCGCGCACGGGCGACGCCTGCGAGCGCGTGCTGCGCCAGATGTTTTACCACATCGGGCGCTGGGTGTACCTGCTCGACGCGGCGCAGGACGTGGGCGAGGACCTCGAACAGGACAATTACAACCCGGTCGTGCTGCGCTACGGACTGCGCACGCCCGGCCTGACAGAGATCAGAGAGCCGCTCGAGCGCACGCTGGAGCGGTCGCTCGCCGACATCTGCATGGCGTTCGACCTGCTGGATGTGCGGCGGGATGCGGACCTGATCCGCAATATCATTTTTCTGGGTATGCCGCTGGCCACAAAGCAGGTGCTGGACGGAACCTATCAAACGAACGGAGGATGGGGCAGACATGGATCCCTATAAAGTGCTGGGCGTCACGCCACAGACGAGCGACGACGACGTCAAGCGCGCATACCGCGAGCTGGCGCGCAAATATCATCCGGATAACTATATCAACAACCCGCTGGCCGACCTTGCGGAAGCCCGCATGAAGGAGATCAACGAGGCGTATGATATGATCATGAATGAGCGCGCGGGCAACACCGCGGGCGGCGCCTCCTCTGCCGGCGGGCAGCAGCAGGGCGGCCAGCAGTACGGCGGCTTTAACGGGCAGCAGCGCGCCTATTCTGGCGCGAACGCCGCGCTGTACAGCCAGGTGCGCCAGGCCATCAATCAGGGCAACCTGGGTATGGCCGAGCAGATGCTGCAGCGCGCCGCGGGACGCGACGCGGAGTGGTTCTATCTGATGGGCACGGTCTATTACCGCAAGGGCTGGTATGACGAGGCCGCGCGCGCCTATACGCAGGCGTGCCAGATGGACCCGTCCAACATGGAATACCGCACCGCGCTCAACAACCTCAACATGACCGGCGGCTACGGCGGCTACCGCCCGATGCAGGAGGCCAACATGTGCGACATGTGCATGCAGCTGGCCATCTGCAACTGCTGCCTGAACGCCTGCTGCAACGCGGGGTGCTGATGCGATGAGCGCGAAGGAGATCGCGCGCAGCGGCCTGCTGGCCGCAGCCGCTGTGGCGCTGCTTTATATCGGCGGGGCCGCGCCGTATCTCGGCCCGGCGGCCTGCATCGTGGCGGGCGTGACCTCGGCGGTGCCGCTTTTGCGGCGCGCGCGGGTGCGCACGGCCGTGCTGCTGTATATCGCCGCGGCGCTGCTCGGCGCGCTGGTCGCGCCGCGCAAGAGCGTGGTCGCGGCGTACGCGCTGCTGACCGGCCTGTATCCGATCGTCAAGTACGGGGTGGAGGCCCGCCTGCCGCGTCAGGTGCAGACCGGCGTCAAGCTGGCCTATTTCAATCTGGTGCTCGCCGCAGCCGCTGTTCTGGTGGTGTGCGGCCTGTTCCCGAACGTGGCCCTGCCCGGCTTTGCCCGTCTGGCGATGCTGTGGCTGGCGGCCAATTTCGGCTTTATGATTTACGATGTGGCGCTGTCACGGCTGATCGCAATGCTGCGGAGAAGCCTGCCGCCCGAATAAAAAGGGGAAGAACGACATGAAGAGTATGACCGGCTACGGCCGCGCCCGCGAGGAGAAAAACGGGCGGACGATCACGGTCGAGCTGCGCGCGGTCAACCACCGCTATCTGGACTGCACGGTCAAGGCGCCGCGGCAGTACGGCTTTCTGGACGACGCGGTCAAAAAGGCCGCGGCCGCCCGCATCGCGCGCGGCAAGGTGGAGGTTTTCGTCAGCGTGGAGACGCAGGAGGGCGGCGACATCGCCGTCACGGTCAACCACACGCTGGCAAAGCGCTATCTGGACGCGCTGCACGATCTGAGCGAGACCTACGGCCTGCGGGACGACGTGACCGTCGCCGTGCTGGCCAAAATGCCCGACGTGCTCGGCTCGGAGCGCATCGAGCAGGACGCGGACGAGCTGACCCGCGATGTGCTCGAGGTGTTTGCCGCCGCGTGCGACGGGTTCGACCAGATGCGCTGCCGCGAGGGCGAAAAGCTCGCCGAGGACGTGCGCGGCCGCTGCGCCGCGATCGAGCGCATGGTGGGCGCGGTGGAGCAGCGCTCGCCCGAGCGCGTGCGCGAATACCGCGAAAAGCTGCTCGCCCGCATGCAGGAGGTGCTGGCCGACACCAGCATCGACGAGACGCGCATCCTGACCGAGGCCGCCATCTATGCGGACAAGACCGCGGTGGACGAGGAGACCGTGCGCCTGCGCAGCCACCTGACGCAGATGGACGGCATGCTGCGCGAGACCCAGCCGGTCGGCCGCAAGCTGGACTTCCTCGTGCAGGAGATGAACCGCGAGGCCAACACCATCGGCTCCAAGGCCAACGACGTGGACATGGCCCGCATCGTGGTCGACATCAAGAGCGAGATCGAAAAGATCCGCGAGCAGATCCAGAACATCGAATAATCCCACAGGGCAAGAGGAAAAGAGAGGGCTGCCGGCATGAAGCTGATCAACATCGGATTTGGCAATATGGTGGCGTCGTCGCGGCTGATCGCGATCGTGTCCCCGGAATCCGCGCCGGTCAAGCGCACGATCCAGGAGGCGCGCGACCGCGGCATGGTGGTGGACGGCACCTACGGCCGCCGCACCCGCGCGGTGCTCATCATGGACAGCGACCATGTGGTGCTGAGCGCGCTGCAGCCCGAAACGGTCGCCGCGCGCTTCGCGGGCGACGGCGAGGAAGGAGAGAGCGAGGATGCGTAAAGGTACCTTATATGTATTCACCGGACCGTCCGGCGCGGGCAAGGGCACGGTGCTCGGCCGGCTGCGCGAGCAGGACGACCGGCTGTTCTACTCGATCTCCGCGACCACGCGCGCGCCGCGCCCGGGCGAGACCGACGGCGTGCAGTATTATTTTCTGACCAAAGCGGACTTTGAGCAGCGCATCGCGCAGGGCGCGTTTTTGGAGCACGCCCGCTATGTGGATAACTACTACGGCACGCTCGAAGCCCCGGTCGACGAAAAGCTCGCCGCGGGCTACGACGTCATCCTCGAGATCGAGGTGCAGGGCGCGATGCAGGTGCACAAAAAGCGGCCGGACGCGGTGATGGTGTTCATCGCGCCGCCGTCGTTCGAGGAGCTCGCCGCCCGCCTGCGCGGCCGCGGCACCGAGAGCGAGGAGAAGATCCAAAAGCGTCTGGAGACCGCCCGCGAGGAGCTCACCCATCAGGGCGAGTTCGACTATGTCATCGTCAACGACGAGGTCGAGCGCGCAGTCGATGAGATCCGCGGCATTCTGGCCGCGCGGCGCGCCTGAGCCTGTTTACATAGCAAAACAACAACATCACATAAATTGTAAGAATAAAGGGTATTGAAGTAAGGAGTTTGAAGTAAAATGCTGAAACCTTCCATGCAGGAACTGATGAAGCGCGTGGGCAACCGCTATCTGCTGGTCAATCTGGCCGCGCAGCGCGCCCGCGACATCGCCGACCAGGCGGAGGAGAGCGGCGAGGAGCTGCCGGATAAGGCGGTCAAGCTCGCGCTGGACGAGATCGCGGACGGCGAGATCGTCTACCGCCCCGGCCCGCGCGTCGAGCCGGTGATCGTGCCGAACAACCCGATCGCCGCGGCGATGGTGGATGTGGACGACGACTCGATCGATCTGGACGAGGACGAGCCGCACGACGCCGCCGAGGACGGCCACGAGGACGACGGCGACAGCCGCCGCATCGACGAATTCGACGACCACACGCTGGACGACGGCGACGTGCCGGAGGAGGACCGGTAAGCCATGCGCCTTGCGGGGAAAACGGTCGTCCTGTGCGTGACGGGCGGCATCGCGGCGTACAAGGCCGCAGACCTGACCAGCAAGCTGCGCCATGCGGGCGCGGCGGTGCGCGTGCTGATGACCGAATCGGCCACGCAGTTCATCTCCCCCATGACGTTCGAGACCCTGTCGGGCAATCGCACGGTCGTGGACACGTTTGACCGCAATTTCGCCTGGGAGGTCGAGCATATCTCGCTGGCCAAGGCCGCGGATGTGTTCGTCATCGCGCCCGCGACCGCCAACGTGATCGCCAAGGCGGCGCACGGCATTGCGGACGATATGGTGACCACCACGCTGCTCGCCACCAAGGCGCCGGTCGTGATCGCGCCGGCGATGAACACCGGCATGTATGACAATCCGGTGACCCAGCAGAATCTGCAGACCCTGCGCATGCGGGGCTTTCACATCATCGACCCCGCGGCGGGGCGCCTCGCCTGCGGGGACACGGGCCGCGGCAAGCTGCCGGACACGCCCGTGCTCATCCACGGCATCGAGCGGGCGCTCACCCCGCAGGACCTTGCGGGCCTGCGCGTGCTGGTGACCGCCGGCCCCACGCAGGAGGCCATGGACCCCGTGCGCTTCCTGTCCAACCATTCCTCGGGCAAGATGGGCTACGCCATTGCGGCGCGCGCTGCCATGCGCGGCGCGGCGGTGACGCTGGTCTCCGGCCCGACCGCGCTGGACACGCCCGCGGGCGTGCAGCGGGTGGACATCATCTCCGCGCGCGATATGTACGACGCCGTGCTCTCCCGCGCGGATAAGCAGGATATGATCATCAAGGCGGCCGCGGTGGGCGACTACCGCCCCGCGCAGGCCGCGCCGGAAAAGCTCAAAAAGGGCGACGATGCGCTGACCGTCACGCTCGCCCGCAATCCGGACATCCTGGCCGCGCTCGGGCAGCGCAAGCGCCCGGGGCAGCTGCTGTGCGGCTTTGCGATGGAGACGCAGAACCTGATCGACAACGCCGAGAGCAAGCTGCGCCGCAAAAACTGCGATATGCTGGTCGCCAATTCGCTGCGCGACGAGGGCGCGGGCTTTGGCACGGACACCAACATCGCGACCTTGCTGTTTGCCGACGGCCGGCGCGAGACCGAGCCGATCATGAGCAAGGAGGCGCTGGCGGACGTGATCCTCGACCGCCTCATCGCCCTGCGGCAGTGACCCCATCATTTGACGAAAGAAAGGAGTATAGCGGTTGACGGAAAAAATCTGCGCGGTCGCCGTGGACGCGGCGACCTATGCGATCGACAAGCTATATTCCTACCGCGTGCCGGACGAGCTGCGGGAACAGGTGCAGATCGGCGCCCGTGTTCTCGTGCCGTTCGGCATTGGCAATAAACGGGCGGAAGCGGTCGTGCTCGCGTTCCGCGAAAACAGCGGCGGCCGGCGGCTCAAGCCCGTGGTCGAGGTGCTGGACGACGCGCCCGTGCTCACGCGCGGGCAGCTGAAGCTCGCCGCGTGGATGCGCGAGCGGCTGTACTGCACCTATTTCGACTGCGTGCACGCCATGCTGCCCGCCGGGCTGTGGTTCCGGCGGAACGAGACCTACACCCTCGCGCCGGACGCCGACCTGCCCGCCCTGCAAAAGCGGGAGGGCGAGGCGGGCGCGGTGCTCGCCCTGTTCGACCGGCCGGGGCAGACGCTCGCCGTGTCCGACATCCGGCAGCGGCTGGGCGGCAGGAGCGTCACCCGCGTGCTGGATGCGCTCGCGGGCGAGGGCGTGCTCACCTATCACAGCAACACCACGCAGAAATCGACGGATAAGACCGAAAAAATGCTCGCGCTGGACATGGAGGCGGGCGAGGCGATGGCGCGCATCGGCCGCCGCAGCCCCGCGCGGCTGGACGTGGTGTCCGTGCTCGCGGACGGCGGCTGGATGAGCCAGAAGGAGCTGGTCTACATGACCGGCGCGTCGGACGCCGCGCTGCGCGACATGGTCAAAAAGGGCATCCTGCGCGTGCAGTATCAGGAGCAGCTGCGCACGCCGGACTTTTCCGAGGTGCCGCAGGCGGCCCCGCCCGTGCTGTCCGCGGCGCAGCAGCAGGTGTATGACGGCCTTGCCGCGCTCATGGACGAGGACGCGCCGCGCGCGGCCCTGCTGTTCGGCGTGACCGGCAGCGGCAAGACGCAGGTCTACTTAAAGCTGATCGAAAAGGCGCTGGCCAAGGGCAAAAGCGCGATCGTGCTCGTGCCCGAGATCGGGCTGACGCCGCAGGTGCTGCGGCAGTTCGCCGCCCTGTTCGGGGACGAGGTCGCGGTCATGCACTCGGCGCTGTCCGTGGGCGAGCGGTACGACAGCTTCAAAAAGATCAGATCCGGCCGGGCGCGCGTCGTGATCGGCACGCGGTCGGCTGTATTCGCGCCGGTGCAGGACCTCGGTGTGCTCATCATCGACGAGGAGCAGGACGGCGCGTACCGCTCCGAGCAGTCGCCGCGCTACCATGCGCGCGACGTGGCCAAGTACCGCGCTGCGCAGGAAAACGCGCTGCTCGTGCTCGGCTCCGCGACCCCCTCGGTCGAGACCTATTACGGCGCGCAGCAGGGCAAATACCCCGTGTTCCGGCTGACCGAGCGCTTTCTCGGCGCGGGGCTGCCGGACGTGCTGATCGCGGATATGCGCGGCCTTGCGCGCGAGGGGCGCGCGGGCGTGATCGGCCCGCAGCTGGAAAGCGCGCTGCTGGATACGCTGGAAAAGGGCAAGCAGGCGATCCTGTTCCTCAACCGGCGCGGCAACAGCCGCGTGATCGGCTGCGCGCTATGCGGCTGGGTGCCCGAGTGCCCCTCCTGCTCGACGAATATGACCTACCACTCGGTGTCAGGCCGCGCGATGTGCCACTACTGCGGCGCGTCGGTCAAGATCACGGGCAAATGCCCGGTGTGCGGCGGCGAGAGCCTGTTCACCGAAACGCCGGGCACGCAGAAGGTGGAGGAGGAGCTGCGCGCGCGCTTCCCGTCCGCGCGCGTGCTGCGCATGGACGCGGACACCATGACCGCCAAGGGCGCGCACGAAAAGCTGCTCTCGCGGTTTGCAAAGGGCGAGGCGGACATCCTGCTCGGCACCCAGATGGTGACCAAGGGGCTGGATTTTGAAAACGTCACGCTCGTGGGCGTGCTGGACGCGGACCAGAGCCTGTATGCGCAGGATTACCGCGCGCGCGAGCGCACGTTTTCGCTCATCACGCAGGTGGTGGGGCGCGCCGGCCGGCGGTTCGACACCGGAAAGGCGGTCATCCAGACGTACAGCCCGACCCATCCGGTCATCCTGACCGCGGCGCGGCAGGATTACGAGGCGTTCTACGAGCGCGAGATGGAGACGCGGCAGGCGCTCCAGTGCCCGCCCGTGTGCGGCCTGACCGTGCTGACCGCGGTGGGCGAGGTCGAGCAGCAGGTGCTCAAAAGCCTGATCGCGCTGAAAGTCCGCCTGCAGAGCCTGATGGAGGGGCAGTATGCGGACGTCAAAGCGCCCGTGCTGGGTCCGGCGGCCGCGCAGATGGTCAAGGTCATGGGGCGCTACCGCTACCACCTGACCATGCGGGCGGAGAGCAGCGCGCGCTGGCGCGCGCTGATCGCGGGCGTCATCCGCGAGTTCATGCTGGACGGCAAAAACCGGGGCGTGACCGTGTTTGCGGATGAGAACCCGGATATGTAAGTATAGGGGGTATCCAATACCCCCAATATCGAAAAGTCGATTGGAACGTACAGTTCCAATCGAGGGGGATGTACCGCACTTACCGTGCGGATACATCCCAAGCTGCGCAAAGCGCGCCTTGCAGGCACACTTTGCTTCGCACTGGTATAAAAACGCACGCACAGGTCGCGCGTTTTTATGCAAAGCAAGAAATTATCTTGCTTTGCGATTAAATGCGCGCCGGCGGCGCGGAGGATACGATATGGAACAACACTTTGTGATCCGGCGGGCGGCGGCGGGCGACGCGGCCGCGCTGCTGGACATTTACGCGCCGTACATACGCGACACGGCGATCACGTTTGAATACGACGTGCCCGCGGCGGAGGAATTCGCCGCGCGCATCGGGGACATCGCCCGCACGCACCCCTATCTGGTGTGCGAGCGGGACGGCAGGCCGGTCGGCTACGCCTACGCGCACAACATCCGCGAGCGCGCGGCCTACGACTGGGCGGCCGAGCTGTCCGTCTATCTGGCGCCCGCGGCGCAGGGGCAGGGCGCGGGCACGGCGCTGTACCGCTGCCTGATCGACCTGCTCGCCATGCAGAACCTGCGCATTTTGTACGGCTGCGTCACGCTGCCGAACGAGAAAAGCGAGCGCCTGCACGAAAAGCTGGGCTTTGCGCCCGTGGGCGTGTGGCACGGCGCGGGCTGGAAATTCGGCCGCTGGCACGACGTCGGCTGGCTGGAAAAACGGCTCGGCGGGGACGGGGCGGCGCAGCCCGTCATCCCCTTCCCGCAGCTGGACGGACAAAAAATACAGGAATGCCTGGACCGATATACGGAAATGCTGAACAATGGAGGACTGAACTGACATGGCACTTCGCAACATTCTGACGCAGGGCGACGAACAGCTCTTGAAGCACAGCCGCAAGGTGGAAAAATTCGACGCGCGCCTGCACACCCTGATCGACGACATGCGCGAAACGCTCGAAAACTCGGGCGGCGTCGGCCTCGCCGCGCCGCAGGTGGGCGTGCTGCGCCGCGTGGTCGTGCTGCTGGACATCAACAAGGACCCCGAGGAAGTGGTCGAGCTGGTCAACCCCGAGGTCATCGAGCAGAGCGGCGAGCAGCGCATCATCGAGGGCTGCCTGTCCGTGCCCGGCGTGTACGGCTATGTCACCCGCCCGACCTGGGCCAAGATCCGCGCGCAGGACCGCGACGGCAACTGGTTCGAGCGCGAGGGCGAGGGCGTGGTCGCGCAGTGCTTCTGCCACGAGACCGAGCATCTGGACGGCCACCTGTTCACCGAAAAGGTGGAGGAATACGTCGATCTGGAGGAGCTCCAGCGCGGGGAAGAAGAGGAAGAGGCCGAATGAGGATCGTATTCATGGGCACGCCGGATTTCGCCGTGCCGAGCCTGCAGGCGCTCATCGACGCGGGGCACGAGGTGTGCGCGGCGTACACCCAGCCGGATAAGCCGCAGGGCCGCAAGCAGGTGCTGACCCCGCCGCCGGTCAAGGTGCTGGCGCAGCAATACGGCATCCCGGTGTACCAGCCCGCGACCCTCAAGGACGCGGCCGAGCAGGAACGCCTGCGTGCGCTGGAGCCCGAGGCCATCATCGTCGCGGCGTACGGCAAGCTGCTGCCGAAGGCGGTGCTCGACATCCCGCCGCGCGGGTGCATCAATGTGCACGGCTCGCTGCTGCCGCGCTGGCGCGGCGCGGCGCCCATCCAGTGGGCGGTCATCGCGGGCGACAAGACCGCGGGCGTGACCACCATGCGCATGGCCGAGGGGCTGGACACGGGCGATATGCTGCTCAAATACGAGACCCCGATCGGCGCGCGGGAGACCGCGGGCGAGCTGTTCGACCGCCTCGCGCAGGCGGGCGCTGCGCTGCTGGTCGAGACGCTCGACCGGCTGGACGACATCACCCCGGTCCCGCAGGAGGACAGCCAGAGCTGCTACGCGCATATGCTGGATAAGGAGATGGCGGTCATCGACTGGGCGAAATCCGCGCACGAGATCGACTGCCTGATCCGCGGGCTGAGTCCCTGGCCGGTCGCGCTGACCACGCTTGACGGCGCGCGGCTCAAGGTCTACGCCGCCCAGCCGGTCTCCGGCGCGGGCAGGCCGGGCGAGGTGCTGGAGAGCGACCCGAAAAAGGGCTTTGTCATCGCCTGCGGCGCGGACGCGCTCCGGCTGGACGAGGTGCAGCTCGTGGGCGGCAAGCGCATGAAGAGCGCGGACTTCCTGCGCGGCCATGCGGTCCCCGGAGGGACGATTTTGGGCGAAGCAAAGGAGTAAGCTATGCATTTTGGTTATTACGGCATCGACATGTACTATATCGTGCTGGTCGTGCCGTGCATCATTCTGGCGTTCTGGGCGCAGGCCAGCGTCAAGAGCACATTCAGCCGCTATGAGCGGGTGCTGAGCCGCCGCGGCCTGACCGGCGCGCAGGCGGCCGAGGCCGTGCTGCGGCAGAACGGCGTGACCGGCGTGCGGGTCGAGTGGGTGGCGGGCAAGCTGACCGACCATTTCGATCCGCGCACCAACACCATCCGCCTGTCGAACGCGGTGTACAGCTCGACCTCGGTCGCGTCCATCGGCGTGGCCGCGCACGAGGCCGGGCACGCGGTGCAGTATGCGGTCGGATATATCCCGATCCGCCTGCGTGCGGCCATTATCCCGGCGACCCAGCTCGGCTCGATGGCGGCGTTCCCGCTCATCCTGCTGGGGCTGTTTATGAATTCCGGCTGGCTGATCGACGTGGGCATTCTGGCGTTTGCGCTGTCGACCGTGTTCCAGCTGGTCACCCTGCCGGTCGAGATCAACGCCTCGCGCCGCGCGCTTGCGGCGATCGAGCAGGGCGGCCTGCTCGCGCCGGACGAGTACCCGATGGCGAAAAAGACGCTGACCGCCGCGGCGATGACCTATGTGGCCGCGCTCGCGGTGTCGCTTGCGCAGCTGCTGCGTCTGCTGCTGATCTTCGGAGGGCGGAACCGCAATGACTGACAAACGCGTGTGCACGCCGCGCGAGGCCGCGGCGTTTGCGCTGTTCGCCATGGCGGAGGACGGCGCGTGGTCGGACGGCGCGCTGCATGAGCAGCTGGCCCGCGCGGGGCTGTCCGGCCGGGACGCGGCGCTCGCCGCGCGGCTGGTCTACGGCACGGTGCAGAACGAGCTGCTGCTCGACTGGTACCTGCGGCAGTTTTCCAGCGTGCGGCTGAAAAAAATCGCCCCGCGCGTGCGCATCTGCCTGCGCATGGGGCTGTACCAGCTGATTCTGATGGACAAGATCCCGGCGCACGCCGCGGTCGATGAGACCGTGGGGCTGGTGCGGCGGCACTGCCGCGCGAACGCCCGCGCGGTGTCGTTTGCCAACGCGGTGCTGCGGCACGCGGCGGACGCGGTGCAGCAAAACGCCCTGCCCGCCCTCGACTGCCCGGACAAGGAGAGCTATTACGCGCTCCGGTACAGCCACCCGGAGTGGCTCGTGCGGCTGTGGAGCGGGCAGTTCGGCCTGAAAACCGCCGAAGCGCTCTGCCGGGCGGACAACGCGGACGCGCCCATCTCGGTGCGCGTCAACACCATGAAGACCACGCCCGCGGCCGCGCAGCGCGAGCTGGAGGACGCGGGGCTGACGGTCACGCCGCACCGCGCGTTCCCGGACATCCTGCTGTGCAGCGGCGGGGACGCAGCCGCGCTGCCCGCGTTTGCCGCGGGGCGCATCACCGTGCAGGACGCGGCGAGCGCGCTGGCCGCCGCGGTGGCCGCCCCCCGGCCGGGGGACACGGTGCTCGACTGCTGCGCCGCGCCGGGCGGCAAGAGCTTTGCCATGGCCGGGCGTATGCAGGGCGAGGGCAGCGTGACCGCCTGCGACATTTATGAACATAAGCTGCGCCGCATCGAGGAGGGCGCGGCGCGGCTCGGGCTGCCCAACATCCGCACCGCCCTGCAGGATGCGTCCGTCCCGCGGGATGAGTGGAAGGGCGCGGCGGACGTCGTGCTGTGCGACGTGCCGTGCTCGGGCCTCGGCATCATCCGCAAAAAGCCGGAGATCCGGTATAAGGACCCGGCGGAGCTGGAGAACCTGCCCGCCCTGCAGGCGAAGATCCTGCAAAACTGCGCGCAGTATGTGAGACCCGGCGGCACGCTGGTGTATTCCACCTGCACGATTTTGCAGCGCGAGAATGAGGACGTCGTGCGCGCATTTCTGGCCGAAAACCCGTCGTTTGCGGCCGCGCCGTGGGAGCATCCGGTGTGCGGCGCGCGGGCGGACGGCATGGTGACGCTGCTGCCGCCGGTGCATGATACGGATGGGTTTTTCATTGCAAAAATGCAGCGGAAGGGGTAAAAGGACGCGCCTTGCAAGGCGGACGGAACATTCCAGCCCCGAGGGCTTCATCCGCAGGGGCGGGCAACCGACTGAGGCCGCCTGCACCACCCATCCCGCCTTTGCCCCCTTGGGCGTGGGAAACCGCCCCGTAGGGCGCGACGACCTCGGCGCGCCATCCTTGCGTATTCGCCCGACAGGGCGAGGGGGTGCCCGCGCATCGCGGGCGGGAACGCGGCCTCCGACTCGCTAAGAGCCGCCGCTGCGCGGCGGTTGCTCGCTGGACGCCCGCTGCGGCGGGTGTG
>CALWJG010000008.1 GCA_944380945.1 uncultured Agathobaculum sp.
TTACGGTAATTCCCTGTACATCGCCGCGGCGTCCGCCTTGAGGGCGTGCTCCGCGATGTTCAGCACCTCGACCCGCATGGTGCGCTGGCCGAAGGCGATCTCGATCACGTCGCCCGTCTTGACCTGATAGGAGGCCTTGGCCGGCTTGCCGTTGACCGTGATGCGCGCCGCGTCGCACGCGTCGTTGGCGACCGTGCGGCGCTTGATCAGGCGGGATACCTTGAGGTATTTGTCCAGTCTCACGTTACTTCGCGTCCACCTTGTCCTTGAGCGCCTTGCCCGGCTTGAAGGCCGGCAGGGTCGCCGCCGCGATGGCGATCTCCTCGCCCGTGCGCGGGTTGTGGCCGGTGCGGGCCGCGCGGGTGCGGGTCTCGAACGTGCCGAAGCCGCTGACCTGCAGCTTATCGCCGGATGCGAGCACGTCGCCCACGGTCTCAAACACTGCATCCATGGCCTTTTCCGCGTCCTTCTTGGTCAGGCCGGCCTTCTCCGCAACAACCGCTACAAATTCGCTTTTCTTCATGGTGATACCTCCGTTGTTTTTCTTTATTCTTTTTCTTTTGCTTTATCCCAAAGCGCGTCCAGCTCTGCCAGCGACAGATCGGAAAGCGCCCTGTTCTGCTCGGTTGCCTGCCGCTCCATATCGGCGAAGCGCCGGATGAATTTGTTGCAGGTCTTTTCCATCGCCCGCTCGGGATCGACCTTCAGATGCCGCGCCGCGTTGACCGCCGCGAACAGCAGGTCGCCGATCTCGCCCTCGGAGTCGCCGTCCCCCTGCGCCGCGCGCCGGACCTCATCCAGCTCCTCCGCGACCTTGTCGAGCGCACCCTGCGGGCCGTCCCAGTCAAAGCCGACCTTGGCCGCCTTTTTCTGCAGCTTTGCCGCGCGGATCAGGCCGGGCAGGCTTTTTGCCACGCTCTCGAGCGCGGACGTGTCGGTTTTCTGGTGCTTCTCCTTGCGCTTGAGCTCATCCCAGTTGCGCAGGATCTCCTCGGACGAGGCGACCTCCACCGTGCCGAAGATATGCGGATGCCGAAAGATCAGCTTTTTGCAAACGCCGTCCGCCACGTCCTCAATATCGAACACGCCCTTTTCCTTTTCCATCTGCGCGTGGAACACGACCTGGAGCAGCACGTCGCCCAGCTCCTCCTTGAGGTGCTCGGTATCCTGCTCGTCGATCGCCTCGCAGACCTCGTAGGTCTCCTCGATGAAATTCTGCCGGATGGACTGATGGTCCTGCTCACGGTCCCACATGCAGCCGTCCGGCGCACGCAGGATCTCCATGATGCGTAACAGGTCATTAAAATTATACTTCTCTTTTCGTTCAAAATCAACCATTTTCGTGCACTTCCTGCTATTTGAGATGTAAAATATCCGCGATTTTCTCGCCCTTGGGCAGCAGCAGCACGTCCTCGCGCTCCACTGCGTGCAGGGCGAGCAGCAAAATGCCGTAAACCGCAACGGCCACAGCGATCGCCGCCAGTGTGGCCAGCTTATCCACGGCCGTGCCCGGCGCCGCGGCAGTCAGCCGCAGCAGCGCGGTGTGGCAGAGATAGGTCGCCGCACCCATGCCGACGGCCGCGGCCAGCGGCCGCCCCGCCGTCCGCCCCAGCGGGGGCAGCGCGTGCGACAGCCTGCGGATGTGGAACAGGTTGAGCAGCGCGATCAGCCAGTAGCACACCGCCGTGCTGACCGGCGCGCCCGCGATGTTGAGCGCAGGCAGGCCGATCAGGAAATAATCCCCGAGGATCTTGACCACCGCGCCGAGGAACATCGAGATGAGCGGCAGATCGATGCGGCCGAACGCCTGCAAAACCGCGTTGGTCACCGCGACAAGCGCCACCGCCGGCACCGCAAAGCCCAAAATCGCCATCAGCTGCCCGCCCAGCACGGTCCCCTCGCTGTAAAACAGGCGCAGGATGGGACCGGACAGCAGCAGAAAGCCCGCCCCGGCGGGCAGGGTGATGATCATGGTCAGGCGCAGCGTGGTCTCCATGGTTTTGGATACCTTGGTGAAGTTCTGCGCCGCGCGCGCGCTGGCAATGGTGGGCAGCACGCTGACCGCCAGCGCGGTGATCAGCGTCTGCGGCAGGTTGAAAAAGTTGACCGCATTTCCGGTATAGATGCCGTAGGCGGTCGTCGCCTCGGCTGCCGTCATGCCGACCGCGGGGCTCTGCAGCCGCGCGGAGATCAGCGCCACGTCGATCAGGTCGGTCAGGCTCATGACCGCCGAGCTGATCGTGATCGGGATGGAAAGGCTGAGCAGCGTCAGCGCCAGCTGGCGCGTCGGCCGCACGGTGTCATTCAGCAGATGCACCGGCTCGCCGCGCCGGCGGGTGATCCCCGCCTGCACGAGCATATAGGCCGCCGCCGCGGCCTCGCCGATCGTGACGCCCAGCACGGCCATCGCCGCGACCTGCGGGTCGTCCATCCCCTGCTGCTTGCCGTACCAGGCAAGGCCCAGACCGACCACCAGCTTGCCCAGCGCCTCGATGACCTGGGAGACTGCGGTCGGCGTCATGTTGGCGCGGCCCTGATAGTAGCCGCGGAACACGGACAGCACCGCGACCATGAGCACGCTCGGCGCGACCGCCATGACCGCGTACCGCGCGTCCGGGTTGCGGATCCAGCCGGCGAAGGTCTCCGCGCCGCAGAGCAGCGCCAGCGTCGCCAGCAGGCCGACCGGGACGAAAATGCCCGCCGCCACGCGCACGATCCGCCGCACCTCGCGCTCGCGCCCGAAGGCGGTCGCCTCCGCGACCATCTTGGACAGCGCCGCCGGCAGGCCGACCGTGGAGATCACCAGCATGGCGGTATAGATGCGGTAGGCCGCGCTGAACAGCCCGAAGGCCGGCGAGCTCTCCCCGCCGATCAGGTTCTGCAGCGGGATCTGGAAGAACGCGCCGATCACCTTGACCACGAGGCTCGCCGCCATCAGGATGACCGCGCCCTGTACGAAATTCTGTTTTTTTTGCTGCAAACGCTACACGCCCTTTGCTTGTTCTGTTTTTACGGTATGGCAGGGCGCAGCAGAATATGCGCTCACAGCTTGCCGCCGCAGCCCGCGCAGAAGGTATCCGCGCCGCTGCACGTCCGGCCGCAGTGCGGGCAGGTGACCGCCGTGCGCACAGTGGCGAGCTCCGCGCGCAGCGCGGCGAGCTTTTCCTGACGCGCGTCCAGCTCGGCGATCTTCTCGTCGATCGCGTCCTCCGGCGTCTCCGCGCCGCGGTGCAGGTCGTAAACCAGCTTGCCGATCTCCTTATAGAGCGCCTCGCACTCGCTGTTCAGGTCGAAGATCTGCAGGTTGAGGCGCGTCGCGCCTGCCAGCTCGCCCGCCTTTTTGCCCGCGGCGTCCGCGGCATTGCTGGCCGCCTGACTGGTCTTATCCGCCATTGTGCGGAGCTTATCCAAAAACGACTGTACCCTTGCGTCCATCTTTTCTCGCTCCTTCCGGCGTTTTCCGCCATGATAGATTGTTTTATTATACGTCATGCCCTGCGAAAAAGCAAGGCTGGCGCCTCATCCGATAAACTCGTGCAGCACCGAATCCGCGGGGATCACATCCGCATAGTCGATCGGCTCCACCCGGCCGAGCAGCCCGGCCACCGGCGCAAGGCCGGCGCCCGCCAGCGCGTCCTCATGCTGGCGCAGCTGCGGCTCCAGCCGCTGCATGAGCACGCACAGCTCATACGGCAGGAAGGTGTCCACGGTCAGGTTGGCCTGCCCGCGGTAGGGCGCGATATACAGCCGCTCGCCGCGGCGCACCGAGTTCCACTGGCCGAGCGTCTCCTCCACCGGCGAATTGCGGAACAGGCTGTCCCGCATGGCGCGGCGCAAAAAGCGCATCATATACGGCTCGAGCCGCGGCCCCACGTCGGGCACGACCGCGCTCGCCACCGACAGATAGACGCTGGTCGCCGCGTGCGCCAGATCGCCCATGATGACCGGGTTGAACGAGTGGATGCCCTCGATCAGCACCACCTCGTCCGGGTCCAGGCGCAGCGTGTGCGCGCCGGGCACCGAGGTGCGCGTTTCAAAATCAAAGCGCGGCAGCGCGATCTCCTCGCCCTCCACCAGCTGCGCCAGATGCGTGCTGAGCAGCGGCAGGTTCATGCACTCCGGGCTCTCCAGATCGGGCACGCCGTTTTCCGGATCGGGCGGCACCTCATAGGTGCCGATCGTGCGGTAATAATCGTCCATCGAGATCATTTCCGCGTGGATGCCGTGCTTTTCCAGCGCGCGGGCGATGCGGTCGCTCGTCGTGGTCTTGCCCGAGGAGGACGGGCCGTTGAGCAGCACGATCGGCTTCTGTGCGCTGTTCTGCGCGATCTCCTCCGCGACCATCTCGATCTGGCTGTGGTACTGCTGCTCGCACAGCCGGATGAAAGCCGGCGCGTCGTAACGCGCGCGGTGGTTGATATATTTCAGGGTGTATTCCGCCATAGGTTCCTCCTCACTGCCCGGGTAACAGGATCTTGCGTTTGCCTGCGGCCAGCCGGTCCGCGGCGCGGATGTATTCGAGCGGGTACTTGGGGTTGTTCGACCGCTCGATCCAGCCGGTATCGCGGTCCACACGCTTGGACACGCCCCCCGCGCCGAGCGACAGGATGGTCTGCAGCTCCTCCATCATCGCCACGTTATAAAAGCATTCGGTGTCCGGCCGGCACCAGCCGACGTTTTCAAACCCGCCGGCCATGAATTTCTGGCGGTAGAGGTAATACGGCCCGTAGCCCGCCGCCTGCAGCGCGTGCGCCGCATTGTCCAGCATGTGTGCGACCGTCTCGCGTCGGGCGGCAGCCGCGGCCTTGTCGGTCAGGTCCGCGCCGCGCTTGATGGCCAGCGTATGCACGGTGATGTTTTCGGGCGCAAGGCCGATGAGCGTGTCGACCGTGCGCGCGAAGGTCTCCGCGGTGTCGCCGGTCAGGCCCGCGATCAGGTCCATATTGACCGCGCGGAAGCCCGCCTGCCGCGCCTCGTCATAGGCGCGCAGCACGTCCTGCGCGGTATGCCGCCGCCCGATGGCAGCGAGCACCTTGTCGTCCATGGACTGCGGGTTGATGCTCACGCGGTCTACGCCCGCTGCGCGCAACGCGCGCAGCTTGCCGGGCGTGACGGTGTCCGGCCGGCCCGCCTCCACAGTATATTCGCGCAGCCGGGAAAAATCAAAGTTTTGTGCGAGCGTATCCAGCAGGCGCGCGAGCTGCGCTTCGTTCAGCGTGGTCGGCGTGCCGCCGCCGATGTACACGCTCTGCACCCGCTTGCCCGCTTCGCGCACGAGCGCGGCGGTCTCCGCGATCTCGCGGCACAGCGTATCCAGATACGGCTCGATCAAATGGCCGGACTGTGCGGTCGTCGCGGAGACGAACGAGCAGTAATAGCAGCGCGACGGGCAGAACGGGATGCCCACATAGAGCGAGATGTCGTCCGGCCCGATGCATTTGTCCAGCTCCATTGCGGTCGCCGCCGCGCGGATGGTGAGCGCGGTGCGCGCAGGCGACACATAGTAGCGCTCGCGCAGGCAGGCCGCCGCCTCGCCGCGGCTCATGCCGCGCTCGATCAGCCCGCGCGCCAGCTTGGCCGGCCGCACGCCGGTCAGGCTGCCCCACACAGGCGGCTGCGCGAGCGCGGGCGCAACCGCATCGTAAATGCTCATTTTGACCAGCTCGGTCTGCACGCGCTTGTGCTCAAGCGGCGAAAGCCCGGCGCAGGGCGCGCGCCGCTCGCTCTCGCGCACGACGCCGCCGACCGAGGCCACGGCGCGGCCGACCGCCTCGCCGTCCCGCTCTGTGAGACAGCTGCGGCACCAGTCGCCCTCCGCCCCGTCCGCCGTGTCCGCGCGTGTGAGCGCGGCCGTGGGCAGCAGGGTCAGCAGCATCTCCTCGGCCGCGTGCTTGAGCTCATGCCCTTCGAGTGTGTAGATCATCGTTTGCCGACCGCCTGCAGCATATAGGGATTCATCGCGCGCTCCTCGGCAAGGGTCGAGATGCCCTCGTGGCCGGGCAGCACCTGATAGTCGCCCTCGAGGTCGTGCAGGCGCGCGAGCGACCGGAGCATCAGGCCGAAATCGCCGCCTGCCATATCGCAGCGGCCGCACTCATGGCGGAACAGGGTGTCGCCCGTGAACAGGCAGTCCCCGATGCGGATGACCGACGAGCCCGGCGTGTGGCCCGGCGTGCTCAGATAGGTCGCCGTCAGATTGCCGAAGGTGATCTCGGTGCCCTCGGATGCGAGGATGTCCGGCTCGTCCGGCTCATAGCCGCGCGAAAACGTGCGGTATGCGCCCATATTCTCCGGCTTGAGCAGCCACACGTCGTCCTTCGGCACGACGTATTTGGCATGGGTGCGCGCAAGCACGGCGTGCGCGGCGAGGATATGGTCGAAATGCGCGTGCGTCAGCAGCACATAGCGGACCTGAAGCTCCTCCTGCCCGACCGCCTGCAGGATCGCCGCAGCATTGTCGCCGGGGTCGATGACCACGGCCTCGCGGCTGTCCTCATCATAAACGATATAGCAATTCGTGGCGACAATGCCCACGCAGAGCTGCATGATCTTCATAGTCTGTCTCCTTTTCCGCACCGCATCTGGGCGGTGTCCATCCACAGGGTGACCGGCCCGTCGTTTAACAGGTCGACTTTCATGTCCGCGCCGAATTCGCCGGTCTCGACCGGCAGGCCGCTCTCGCGGCAGCGCGCGATAAACGTCTCGTACAGGGGGATCGCGGTCTCCGGACGCGCGGCGGCGGTAAAACTCGGCCGGTTGCCCTTTTTGCAGTCCCCGTACAGCGTAAACTGCGATACGATCAGGATGCCGCCGCCCACATCGGCCAGCGAGCGGTTCATCTTATCGTCCTCGTCCGTAAATACGCGCAGCCGCACGACCTTGTCCGCCAGATACACCGCGTCGTCCGCCGTGTCCCCGTCTGTAATGCCGAGCAGGACCAGAAAGCCCTGCCCGATGCTGCCGTGCACCGCGCCGTCGATCGTGACCGACGCGCGCGCGACGCGCTGAATGAGTGCCCTCATATTGTTATCTCCGTTTCCATCCCGCGCATCCCGCGCGGCTTCTAACAGAAAAATGCCGCAAAGCGGCATTTTTGAGGCTGGCACAGCCAGCCTCTCGTTTGAAACTACAGTTTCAAACGATACAGCTTTGCCGCGGTTTCCGCGGACAAAGCTAACGCGCGATATTTGCGCGCCGAAACGGCACACAAAATCGCTTTCCTGTATCAAAACCGAGATACATGCTCTCGGTTTTGATGGAAATGGCCGCATAGCGGCCATTTCCTATTTAATGCGCGCTACCGCGCGAAAAGTCACAGTTTGCCAAATCACTTACATTTTTAGTTTGTGTCCACCGTTCGCGTCACATCCACCACGCCCTTGATCGAGCGCAGGCGGCTGATCAGGTTGTCCAGCTGGTGCACGCCCATGACGTCCACCATGGCGTTGATCACGCCGAAGCCGTCGTTGAGGTCGCGCGCGGAGATCTCATGCACATTGATCTTGCACGCCGCGAGCACCGCGGTCACGTCGCTCAGCACGCCGATGCGGCTGCGCGTCGAGATCTGCAGGCCGGTCGAGAAGCGGTTGCCGCGGTCGGCCGCCGCCAGCTCCTCATCCCACCAGGCGCGCACCCAGCGGTCGGGCTCCTCGTGCATATGCACGTTGACGCAGTCGCGCCGGTGGATGGACACGCCGTAGCCGCGCGTGACAAAGCCCACGATCTCGTCGCCCGGGATCGGGGTGCAGCAGCGCGCGAACTTGACCAGACAGTTGTCGATCCCCTCGACCACCACGCCGGTCGTGCTCTTGGTGATGCGCTTGTGCGCCTGCTCGGGCTGCGGGTTGGCTGCGCGCTCGGCCAGCTCGCGCTGGCGGCGCAGCTTGCCCACGTCGTCCTTGACCTTGTTGATGACCTTGGTCAGCGTGATGCCGCCGTAGCCGATGGCGGCGTACAGTTCATCGAGCGTGCCGAAGGAGAACTTGTTGAGCGTGTTCTTCTGCACTTCCTCGTTCTCATAAAAGCCGTTGTACAGCAGGTTGGCGCGCAGCTCGCGGTCCAGATCCTCGCGGCCGTTGACGATATTCTCCTCCCGGCACTCCTTCTTGAACCACTGCTTGATCTTGTTGCGCGCCTCGGTGGTCTTGACGATCTTGACCCAGTCGCGGCTGGGGCCGTGCGCTTCCTTGGAGGTCAGGATCTCGACGATGTCGCCGTTTTTGAGCTGGCTGTCGATCGGCGCGATGCGGCCGTTGACCTTGCAGCCGGTCATGCGGTTGCCGACCGCCGAATGGATGGCGTAGGCGAGGTCGATCGGGGTCGCGCCGGCGGGCATGTTGACCACGTCGCCCTTGGGCGTAAAGACGAACACCTCGTCCGCAAACAGGTCGACCTTGATGTTCTTGATGAAGTCCTCGGCCTCGGTGTCCTGCTGCGCCTCGAGCAGCTGGCGGATCCAGGCGAAGGCCTCCTCGTTGCCCTTTTTGTCCAGCCCCTGCTTGTATTTCCAGTGCGCCGCCACGCCGTATTCGGCCATTTTGTGCATCTCGGTGGTGCGGATCTGCACCTCGAACGGGATGCCCGCGCGGCCGATGACCGTGGTGTGCAGCGACTGGTAGCCGTTGGGCTTGGGGGTGGAAATGTAATCCTTGAACCGCCCCGGGATGGGCTTGTACAGGTCGTGCACATAGCCGAGCACGTTGTAGCAGTCGGCCACCGTGTCCACGATCACGCGCACCGCGCAGATGTCGTAGATCTCGTCGATGGTCTTGTGCTGGGCGTACATCTTGCGGTAGATCGAGTAAATGTGCTTGACGCGCGCGGAGATCGTGTTTTTGATGTGCGCCTCCGCGAGCTTGGCGCCGATGCGATCCTGAATGCCCTTGAGGAATTCCTCGTGCTGCTCGCTCTGGGCCTTCAGGCCCTCGACAATCTCGTTGTAGCCGATCGGGTCGAGGATCTTGAGCGAGAGGTCCTCCAGCTCCCACTTGATGCGGCTCATGCCCAGGCGGTGCGCGATGGGCGCGTAGATCTCCATGGTCTCGAGCGCCTTGTCGCGCTGCTTGCGCTCGGGCAGGTACTGGAACGTGCGCGCGTTGTGCAGGCGGTCGGCCAGCTTGATCAGGATGACGCGGATGTCCCGCGCCATGGCGAGGAACATCTTGCGCAGGTCCTCGAACTGCTCCTGCTCCTTGGAATAGCGCAGCATGCCCAGACGGGTGACGCCGTCCACCAGCTCGGCGACCGCGGTGCCGAACTTGTTTTCGATCTCCTTGTAGCCGAACTGCGTATCCTCGATGCAGTCGTGCAGCAGCGCGGCGCAGATCGAGTCGGTGTCCAGCCCCATCTCGACCACGATCTCCGCCACCGCGACCGGGTGGATGATGTACGGCTCGCCGTTTTTGCGCTTCTGCCCCTCATGCGCTGCGGCAGCGCACTCATAGGCGGCGCGGATCTTTTTGATATTGGCCTGCGGGTTTTGCTTTTGTACACGTTCGAGCAAAAAATCCAGTTTGTTCTGCATACTTCGTTCCCCCATTCCGGATCACCCCGCCATGCTCTGCAGCGTGGCCAGGACGACCGAACCAGATATATCCGCCTTACCCTCGTAAGGCTTGAGCAGGATGTTGAGCATCCCCTCTTTGAAGTGGTAGCTGATCAGGCCGGACTCGGAAAAAACGTCCAGACACACGAACAGCTTGCCGATGTTGATCTCCCTGCGGCTCTCCCACGCGACGCGGCGCGAGAGCGCGCCGTCCGGCACGGACAGCCGCCCGTCCTCCGCGCGGCACACGATGTGCCGCCAAACGGCGACCAGGTCCTTGCGGTCGGGCAGCAGCAGGCGCGCCTCGCGCGCGGTCAGCGGCCCGTCCGCCATATAGGTGTTGTATACGTTGAGCAGCTTCTGATCCGCCAGATGCTCGCACTCGCTCAGCTGCACGTCGCACAGCGTCAGCTGCACCGTGCGGCGGCCGCGGAACTCGTTGATCTCCAGATGGAAGGCCGCGTCCACCAGATTGCCCTCGACAAAGCCGAGGCCGCCCGCCCCGGTGCCGAACAGCATGGCGGAAAACCGCGCCCCGTCCTTGACGAGCGTCAGCCGCACATGCCGGTCGCTGGAGATCGGCGTGATCTCCTCTACCGCCATGTCCTTCATGCAGAACACGGGCTCCGGGTTGCGCATGCCATACGGCTCAAGCACGGAGAGCGCCTCGATCGCCGGGATGGTCAGCTGCGCGGGCTGCACCATGCAGTCGATCGCCAGCTGCGGCACGAGCTCGGCCATGGTGACATGGGCCTCCGCATACGCCCGCAGGCGGCGGCGCAGCTCCTCCACGTTTTCCTCCGCCACGGTCAGGCCGGCGGCCAGCTCATGCCCGCCGTAGCGCTCGAGCAGATCCTCGCACGAGGTCAGCGCCTCAAACAGGTTGAAGCCGCCCACCGAGCGGCCCGAGCCCTTGCCCATGCCGTCCCCGTCCAGCGCGATGAGCACCACCGGGCAGCCGTACCGGTCGCACAGGCGCGAGCACACGATGCCGATCACGCCGTGGTGCCAGCCGCGCCCGGCCAGCACGATGATCTTGTCCTCCAGCGGGTTGTATTCCCGCCGCAGGCGGGCGAGCGCCTGCTCGAGGATCTGGTTTTCCTCCTGCTGGCGCAGCTTGTTCTGCTCGCACAGCCGGGCGGCGAGCTCCTGCGCGCGCACCGGGTCATGCGTCAAAAACAGCTCGGCGGCGAGCTCCGCCTGCCCCATGCGGCCCGCCGCGTTGATGCGCGGCGCCAGCACGAAGCTGATGGTCGACGAGGTCAGCCGGCGGCGCTTCATGCCCGCCTCGCGCAGCAGCATCTCCAGACCGACGTTGCTGGTCGCGGCCATTTTTTTCAAACCCTCGGTCACGATGATGCGGTTTTCGCCCACAATGGGCATCACGTCCGCCACCGTGCCCAGCGCGATCAGGTCGGCATAGCGGTCAAGCACCGCGTCCGCGTCTCCCTCGAGCGCGCAGATCAGCTTGAACGCCACACCCACGCCCGCCAGACTGTCGAACGGGTAGGCGCAGTCCGGCCGCTTGTAGTCCACGACCGCATCCGCAGCGGGCAGGGCGTCGTGGCACTCGTGGTGGTCGGTGATGACCACGCGCATGCCCAGCTCGCGCGCGGCGGCGATCTCCTCGTCCGCCGTGATGCCCGCGTCCACAGTGACCAGCAGCCGGGCGCCCTGCGCATACAGCTGCCCCATCGCCTCGCGGGACAGGCCGTAGCCCTCCCGCAGGCGGTTCGGGATATAATAATCGCAGGCCGCGCCGCGGCTGCGCAGATAGTCCACCAGAATGCAGGTGGCGGTGACGCCGTCCACATCGTAATCGCCGTACACGACGATCCGCTCGCCGCGGTCCAGCGCGTCCCGGATGACGGCGGCGGCCTTGTCCATATCGGCCATCAGAAACGGGTCGTGCAGGCCGCGGCGGTCGCTGCTCAGAAAGGCGGCAGCCGCCTGCGGGGTGTCGATCCCGCGCGCCGCGAGCACCGCGGCGGTCAGCGGCGCGTAGCCGCCCTCGCGCGACAGCGCATCCACGCGCGCCCGGTCGGGCGCGGCGATCACCCATCGCTTTGTTTTCATACAAACTCCCTCATTTATTTTTTATTACGATTATTATACCAAAATGCGGGCAAAAGCTCAACATATTTATGCAAATTGCCGAAAGCGGGTGTTCCGGTAGGGAACACCCGCTTTTCATGCGAAAAAACTTCACGATTCTTCAGTTTTTACAGGGATTTTACGTTCCAGCACCGGCTTCAGATACTGGCCGGTGTAGGAATCCGGGCAGGCCGCGACCTGCTCCGGCGTGCCGGCGACGACCAGACGGCCGCCGCCGTCCCCGCCCTCGGGGCCGAGGTCGAGGATATAGTCCGCGGTCTTGATGACGTCCAGATTGTGCTCGATGACGACCACGGTGTTGCCCGCGTCGACCAGCTTCTGCAGCACGTCCACCAGACGGTGCACGTCCGCAACGTGCAGGCCGGTGGTCGGCTCATCGAGGATATAGATGGTCTTGCCGGTCGAGCGCTTGGACAGCTCGGTGGCGAGCTTGGCGCGCTGCGCCTCGCCGCCGGACAGCGTGGTGGACGACTGCCCCAGCTTGACATAGCCCAGACCGACCTCGCGCATGGTCTCCAGCCGGCGCGCGATCTTGGGCACGTTCGCGAAGAACTCGCACGCCTCGTCCACGGTCATGTCGAGCACCTCGTAGATGTTCTTGCCCTTGTAGCGCACCTCGAGCGTCTCCTTATTGTAGCGCTTGCCCTTGCACACGTCGCAGGGCACATACACATCGGGCAAAAAATGCATTTCGATCTTGAGCAGGCCGTCGCCCGCGCAGGCCTCGCACCGGCCGCCCTTGACGTTGAAGGAAAACCGGCTCGGCCCGTAGCCGCGCGCCTTGGCGTCCGCGGTCTTGGAGAACAGCTCGCGGATGTCGTTGAACACGCCGGTATAGGTCGCGGGATTGGAGCGCGGCGTGCGCCCGATGGGCGACTGGTCAATGTTGATGACCTTGTCCAGATAGGACAGGCCGGTGATCTTGTCATGCGCGCCCGCGCGCGTCTTGGCGCCGTTGAGCTCGGCGGCCAGCTTTTTGTACAGGATCTCGTTGACGAACGAGGATTTGCCCGAGCCGGACACGCCGGTCACGCAGGTGAATGTGCCCAGCGGGATGGTGAAGTCCGTGTGCTTGAGGTTGTTGACCGCGCAGCCCTTGACGGTCAGCTTTTTGCCGTTGCCCTTGCGCCGCACGGCCGGCACAGGGATGCACTTGCGGCCGGACAGGTACTGGCCGGTGATCGAGTCCTCGCTCTGCATCAGCTCGTCCACCTTGCCGGCGAACACGACCTCGCCGCCGTTCCGGCCCGCGCCCGGGCCGATGTCTACGATGAAATCCGCCGCGCGCATGGTGTCCTCGTCGTGCTCGACCACGATCAGCGTGTTGCCCAGATCGCGCAGGCGCCCCAGCGTCGCGAGCAGCTTGTCGTTGTCCCGCTGGTGCAGGCCGATGGAGGGCTCGTCCAGGATATACAGCACGCCCATGAGCGACGAGCCGATCTGAGTCGCCAGACGGATGCGCTGGCTCTCGCCGCCGGACAGCGTGCCCGATGCGCGCGACAGGGTCAGGTATTCCAGACCGACCGACTGCAGGAAGCCCAGCCGGTCCATGATCTCCTTGAGGATGCGGTCGCCGATCTTATGCTGCATCTCGGTCAGGCGCAGGGTGTGCAGGAACTCCATCGCCTTGACGACCGACTTTTCCGTAAACTCCGCGATGTTCAGCCCGCCGATCGTGACCGCGAGCACCTCGGGCCGCAGGCGGCGGCCGTGGCACGCGGGGCATGGGATCTCGCTCATGCACTCCTCGATCTCCGCGCGGGAGTAGTCGCTCGAGGTCTCCCTATACCGGCGCTCGAGGTTCGTGACGATGCCCTCGAACGGCTGGCGCATCACGCCGCCCGACACGCGGCTGACCGACAGCTCGAGCGGCTCGTCCCCCGTGCCGTAGAGCAGCTCGTGCAGCCCTTCGCCGCTGATCTTTTCGATCGGGGTGTCGAGCGTAAAGCCGTGCTTTTTGCCCAGCGCGGTGAAGTACATGCCCGCGATGGTGCCCGGCTCGGCGCTGCCCCAGCCGGACGCGCGGATCGCGCCCTGCCGGATGGACAGCTTTTTGTTCGGGATGATGCGGTCCGGATCGACGCGCATCTGCATGCCGAGGCCCGTGCACACCGGGCACGCGCCGTAGGGGTTGTTGAACGAAAACATGCGCGGCGTCAGCTCTTCGATCGAGATGCCGCAGTCGTCGCACGCATAGTTCTGCGAGAACGAGAGCGGCTCGCCGCCGATCACGTCCGCGATCAGCAGGCCGCCCGAAAGCGCGGTCGCGGTCTCGACCGAGTCCGTGATGCGCGCGCGCGCATCCGGCCGGATGACCACGCGGTCGACCACGATCTCAATGCTGTGCTTGTGGGTCTTTTGCAGCTTGATCTCCTCGGCGAGGTCGCGCACCTCGCCGTCCACGCGCACGCGGACATAGCCCGCCTTGCGCGCGTCCTCGAACACCTTGGTGTGCTCGCCCTTTTTGCCGCGGATGACCGGCGCAAGCAGCTGCACGCGCGTCTTTTCCGGCAGCGCCATCAGCCGGTCGATGATCTGGTCGATGGTCTGCTGGTGGATCTCCTTGCCGCATTTGGGGCAGTGCGGCGTGCCGATGTGCGCCCAGAGCAGGCGCAGGTAGTCGTAGATCTCGGTGACCGTGCCGACCGTCGAGCGCGGGTTCTGCGAGGTGGTCTTCTGGTCGATCGAGATGGCGGGCGACAGGCCGTCGATATAATCGACGTCCGGCTTGTCCATCTGCCCCAGAAACTGCCGCGCATAGCTGGACAGCGACTCGACATAGCGGCGCTGGCCCTCGGCATAGATGGTGTCGAACGCCAGCGACGATTTGCCCGAGCCGGACAGGCCGGTCATCACGACCAGCTTGTCGCGCGGGATCTTGATATCGATATTTTTCAGGTTGTGCTCGCGCGCACCCCTGACATGGATATATTCCTGCATGTTCACCTATCCTTATTCCCAAAATGCAGCAACTGTTTTTCTGTCTTACAGCTCTGTCACGCTGCCCGCCGCGAGGAAAGCGATCCGCTCCCCGAGCGTTTCCCGCAGCACGTCGAACGCGTGCTGTCCGGTGCAGTGGCAGGTGAAGTACCGGCTGTCCGTCTGGGCGAGCCGCGCGGCGACCGCGCGGATATTCTCATCCGGCTCGCTTTTGCCCGTACTGGGGCTGAACAGGTGCATCCCGCCGATGACGAGATCCGGGTCGCGGCCGATGATCTCCTTTGCGCGGGCGCAGATGTTGATAACGCCCCGGTGGGCGCAGCCGGTAAACAGGGCGATCTTGTCCCCCTCGCGCACGATCAGGCTCTGCTCGTGCGCAAAGCGGTCGGGCACATACTGCCCGTTTTCCCGCTCGAACAGCGTGCGGTTGCCCTGCGGGCAGCAGTCCTGCCCTGTCACGTCGGAAAACAGGGTCAGATTTTCGTCCACCTGCGTCACGCCGCGGGTCAATATCAGCCTGCCGCTGTCCGCAAGCGCGGCATCCAGACCGATCGGCCTGATGCCCTCCGGCTTGCGCGAAAAATGCGGCTCGAACGCCTTTTCGTGCACATAGACCGGCGCACGGTCGTTCACCTGCAGGAATGACGCCAGTCCGCCGCCGTGGTCATAGTGCCCGTGCGAGACAAAGGCGGCCTCCACCTTGTCCAGCGGCACGCCGAGCGCCTGCGCATTGCGCAGGAACAGATCGGTCTGCCCCATGTCGAACAGCAGCTTTTGGCTGTTCGCTTCGATATAAAAGCTCAGCCCGTGCTCGCAGGCAAATTCCGGCGCGCAGGCGGTGTCCTCCATCAGGGTGACGATCCTCATTTCCCTTCCTCCAATGCCTTGATCTGGTCGCGCAGCTGGGCGGCGATCTCGAATTCGAGCATCTTGGCCGCCTCCTTCATCTGGCGGGTCAGGCGGGCGATCTCCTGCTGCTTTTCGCCCTTGGTGCGCAGCTTTTTCTTGCTGCTCGTGGGCACGTTGGACGTGATCTCGATCACATCCTGCACCTTCTTCTTGACCGATTTGGGCACGATGCCGTGCGCCTTGTTAAAGGCGTCCTGCAATGCGCGGCGGCGCTCGGTCTCGTCCATCGCGCGGCGCATGGAGGGCGTGATGCTGTCCGCGTACAGCACGACCATGCCGTGCTCATTGCGCGCGGCGCGGCCGATGGTCTGGATGAGCGAGGTCTCCGAGCGCAGGAAGCCCTCCTTGTCCGCGTCCAAGATCGCGACAAGCGACACCTCAGGGATGTCCAGGCCCTCGCGCAGCAGGTTGATGCCGACCAGCACGTCGAACACGCCGAGACGCAGGTCGCGCACGAGCTCCTGCCGCTCGATGGTCTTGATATCGTGGTGCATATAGCGCACCTTGATGCCCGCGGTCTCGAGGTAATCGGTCAGGTCCTCGGCCATCTTCTTGGTCAGCGTGGTGACCAGCACGCGCTCGCCCCGAGCGGCGCGCGCGTTGATCTCGCCGATCAGGTCGTCGATCTGCCCCTCGACCGGGCGCACGACCACCTCGGGGTCGAGCAGGCCGGTCGGGCGGATGACCTGCTCGACCACCTGTCCGGAGCGGGTCAGCTCGTACTCGCCGGGCGTAGCGGAAACATAGACGATCTGGTTGAGGCGCTCGTTGAACTCGTCGAAGTTCAGCGGGCGGTTATCATAGGCCGAGGGCAGGCGGAAGCCGTTTTCGACCAGACTCTCCTTGCGCGCGCGGTCGCCGTGGTACATGGCGCGCACCTGCGGCAGGGTGACGTGGCTCTCGTCCACGATCAGCAGGAAGTCTTTCGGGAAATAGTCGATCAGCGTAAACGGCGCGGAGCCCGGTTCGCGGCGCGAGAGCACGCGCGAATAGTTTTCAATGCCGCTGCAAAAGCCGATCTCCTGCAGCATCTCGATGTCATACCGCGTGCGCTGTGCGATGCGCTGCGCCTCGATCAGCTTGCCGTTTTCCTCGAAGTATCTGACGCGCGCGTCGAGCTCCTCCTCCAGATCGCGGATCGCGGCCTGCAGCTTGTCCTTGGGCGTGACATAGTGGCTCGCCGGAAAGATGGCGGTGTGCCCCAGCTCGCCCAGCGTGACGCCGGTCAAAGGGTTGATGCGGCTGATGCGGTCGACCTCGTCGCCGAAGAACTCGATGCGCACCACGTCCTCGTCCGAATAGACCGGCCAGATCTCGACCGTGTCCCCGCGCACGCGGAAGCGGTTGCGCTCGAGCACCATATCGTTGCGCTCATACTGGATGTCGATCAGACGGCGGATAAGGGTCTCGCGGCTGATCTCGGTGCCGGGCCGCAGCGAGATGACCATTTTCTTATAGTCGATCGGGTCGCCCAGCGAGTAGATGCAGGACACGGACGAGACGATGATCACGTCCCGCCGCTCGGACAGCGCCGAGGTCGCCGAGTGGCGCAGGCGGTCGATCTCGTCGTTGATGGCCGAGTCCTTTTCGATATAGGTGTCGGTCGAGGCGATATACGCCTCGGGCTGGTAATAGTCGTAATAGGAGACGAAATACTCGACCGCATTGTGCGGGAAGAACTCGCGCAGCTCGGTGCAGAGCTGCGCGGCAAGCGTTTTATTGTGTGCGAGCACCAGCGTCGGCCGCTGGGTCTGCTCGATGATGTTGGCCATGGTGAAGGTCTTGCCCGAGCCGGTCACGCCCATCAGCGTCTGCTCGGTCAGGCCGTTGCGGATGCCCTCGACCAGCTTTGCGACGGCCTCGGGCTGGTCGCCCGCCATTTTGTACGGGCTGACGATCTGGAATTCCGGCATGGGTCTCACTTCCTCCGTTTCAGTTCCTCGGTGCGGCGGTACTGGTCGATCGAGGTATAGCGGCCGCGCGCGACCAGACAGTGGTCGACCAGCTCGATCCCCAGGCCCCCGAGCGCCTGCCGCAGCCGGCCGGTGGCCTGGATATCCTCGGCCGAGGGATGGACCGGACCGCTCGGGTGGTTGTGCGCCACCGCGACGCCCGCCGCCCCGCAGAGCAGCGCGTTGCGCGCGATCTTATAGGCGTCCACCGGCACATTGGCGTGGCCGCCGCGGGCGATCTCCTCGCATTTGATGACGCGGCCCGCGCCGTCCAGATAGGCGGCGAGCAGCACCTCGTCGCGCTCGCCCGACAGCTGCGGCACGAAATACGCGCCGATGCGCTCATGGCTGTTCAGCCGGTCGCTGTGCGCCTCCATTTTGCGCACGTCCTCCTGATAGCGGCCGACCATCGCGTACACGGTCTTGATCAGGTCGGCGGTGTGCGGGCCGACGCCCTCGACCTCGCACAGCTGCTCGGCGGGCGCTTCGAACACCGCGTGCAGCGAGCCGAAGCGGTCGAGCAGGCGGTGGGCGACCGGATTGGTGTCCCCCTGCCGCACGGCGAAGTACAGCAATATCTCCAGCGCCTCATGGTCGGCAAAAATACCCATGCCGAAGCGGCGCAGCTTTTCCATCGTGCGCCTGCGGTGTCCGGTATGCGGGTTTTCCGCCATGGGGCTCGCTTCCTTTCCTCTTTCTGTCACAGACGGATGCGCTGGGCGGCCTGCCGCAGCGCGCGGGTGACCAGCGGGCTGTCCTGGATCTCCGGGAAGGGCACGGTCGGCTGCGGCTCGCCCTCGTGCGGGCGCAGGCTCTTGCCCATCCACAGCACATCCCGCCACTGGCCGAACTTGTACATGCTCTCCTGATACGCGCCCGAGATGACAAAGCCCATCGCCTTGTGAAACTTCATCGAGCGCTCGTTGGGCGCGGTGATGCCCACATAGATGTTATAGTATCCCTGCATCGCGAGCAGTTCAAACAGCGCCGCGTAGATCGCGCCCGCAATGCCGTGGCGGTGCCACTCGGGCGCGACATAGATCGAGGTCTCGACCGACCACTGGTAGGCCGCGCGCGTGCGGTGCGGAGAGGCGTAGCCGTAGCCCGCGACCTCGCCGTCCACCGTGCAGGTGAGCCAGGGCAGGCGCTCGGTGAAGCTGCGCATCCGGCCGAGGAATTCCTCGAGCGAGGGCGGCTCGTATTCGCTTGAAACCGTGGTTTGGATGACATAGGGCGCGTAAAGCGCCAGCATGGCCGCGGCGTCGCTCTCCGCCGCGGGGCGCAATATGATTTCCGGCATCGTATTCCCCATTTGTGCAAGGCTGCCCGCCGGGCGGGCGCAAAACCGCCGCAGTTCGGGCGGCGGTACTGCCCTTATTATACCGCGCGCCCCTGCTTTGTTCAACAGATTTTTAGCGGTTTGGCGTCAAAAATCGTACATCCGTTCGTGCGCTGTTTTGTGCGATTTTTCGCGGGTGCAGGGGGAAGGGCAGGCTGACTGCCTGTCCGTCCCCCTGCTTTACCCTATATTTCATATCTTAAGACATACAGCCAGCTCAGCGACCCCAATAAACCACCGGCAAAGAAATGAACGAAGATATTCGGCAGCGTAAAATTATAGGTGTTGGAAACCTCGCCAAACTCCAATAAAAAGCGGCACACCATGCCCGCACCGATCAATGCGAGCAGCAAAACCAGAATGAACCAATATCTTTTCTGCGGGAAAACAAGCGCAAGCCCACTCCCGATATATCCGAAGGACAAAACAGAGAGCAGAAAATATTCTATTGTGATCGATGGCTCCCATGTTTTTTCAAAATTGTAAATCGGGAAACTAAAACAATTGAAAAAAACAGCGAAGCTCAGCACGATTATCACGGCTGCAACCCTGTGCCTCGCGACTGCTCGCTTCAAATTGTACATATCTGCTTCCTCC
>CALWJG010000009.1 GCA_944380945.1 uncultured Agathobaculum sp.
CATCAAGGCAAAGTTAAAGGGCTTGCCGCCTGCAATTCACAGACAACAAGCCCTTTCGGCTGCTTAAACAATTTTCTCTTTCAAATATTGTCTAACTTTTGGGGGGCACTTCAATGTATCTCGGTTTTTATACCAGACGGGACAAAAGTTTCGCCAGTCGGAACTTTTGTCCCGTTTGGATGTATCCGAGCGTATGCTCGGTACATCCCATTCGATTGAAACTGTAGTTTCAATCGAGAGACTGTTCAAAAAAAAACGGCGGCACAAGCCGCCGTTTTTCTGTTCTGTCCGGGTCAGTCCGCCGCGACGATCAGCATCCACGAAGTCGCCTTGCTGTCGATCGCGATGCCGGTCCCCTCATAAGCGGATACCGTATAACCCGCCGCCTCGACCGCGCCCAGCGTGTCCTGAATGGTCGACAGGCTGTTGTCCAGCAGGAACCAGGAGGTCTCCCCGTCGGTTCCCAGCAGCTCGCCGCCGATGTCCGGCAGCTCGCCGCCGCCCTGCGCCAGATAGCAGTGCGCAACGGTCATCGCGCGCATGCTCTCCGGCATTTCGACCGACTGCGTGGTGTGCTGCGCTGCCGACGTCTCCGGCGCTGCCGCAGCATCGGTCTGCGCGCCGGACTTATCCGCCGGCGTGAGCGTGCTCGCATCGATCCGCTCCGGCTGGGTCTCGGCCGTGCCTGTGCCCGCCGTTTCGGACGGCTGCGCCTGCTCCGCCGCGCCCGCGGCGGTATAAGTCTCGGGCGCCGTCTCAGTGCCGGCGCCATTGCTCTCCGGTACCGCGCCGGCATCTCCGGCCGCGCGGCCGCTCAGGCCCGCGTCCTCTGCCGCCTGCTCCACCGCGCCGCTCATATCCGACGAATCGCGCGCCGCGGCCGAGGGCACGCTGCCCTCCGCCGTCACTGCGGCGGCGTCGCTGCTTGCCGTTGTCGCGCCGCCGCCGACCGTGCTGAAAAACATCGGCATCAGGCCGCCGCCCAGCACCACCAGCACCACCGCGGCCGCTGCCGCCACCATCGTGACGACCGGCATGCGGCGCACCGGCTTTTCCGGCTGCACGACCCGGAGCTTGCTCTCCTGCTCCAGCCGCTGCATGATGCTCTCATGCAGGCCGGCAGGCGGCTCCACCTCTTCGGAAAGCATCGCCTGCATCTGTTCGAGGTCCCGTTTGAGCGCGGCGCACGAGGGGCATTCCGCCAGATGCGCTTCCAGTTTTTCGCGCTCGGAATCGGTCAGTGTGCCGTCTATGCTGTTTGAGCAAAGCTGCTCGAAATATTCTTCATCGCTCATGCGTCCCCGCCTCCCTTCGTATCATTAGACGAGGCCGGCGCCAAAAGGTTCCCTCTTTTTTGCAAAATTGTGCGCAGCGCAATGCGCGCGCGCGAAAGGCGGGATTTGACCGTGCCTTCGCTGATCTCGAGCGCCTCGGCGATCTCGGTATAGCTCAGGCCGGACACGTCGCGCAGGAGCACGATGCGCCGGTGCTCCTCGCTGACCGCATCGAGCGCCGCCGCCAGCTCGCGGCCGAGCTCGCTGTTCTCCAGCTGCTCCTCGGGCGTGGGGGCCGGGTCAGCCACCGGTCGGCCGGCTTCGTCCTCGCCCTCGAGCGACTGCACCGGCGGCTGCGCGGTTTTGCGGCGCGCAAAGTCGACGCAGAGGTTGGCGGTGATGCGGAACAGCCAGGTGGTGAAGCCGCTGTCCCCGCGGAAGGACTCGATCGACCGCCATGCGCGCAGGAACACCTCCTGCGTGATGTCCGCCGCGTCCTCCGGCGAGCCGCAGGAGCGCAGCGCGACCGCGTACACCCGCTTTTCGTTCTGCCGCACAAGCTCCTCAAAGGCGGCCAGATCGCCGCGGCGCGCACGCGCCAGTATGTGCTTTTCGTCCACGGCTCCCGCCTCCCCTCTTGCTGTCCTGTCCGCCGGCGTCAGCCGACGGCCTGTTTGAGCTCCTCTGCCAGCTGGTACAGCTGTTCCAGACGCTCGAGCGCGCAGATGCGCGTCTTGAACGCCTTGAGCCCGCGCTCGTATTTCAAATAGCAGTTCACATGGCGGCGCGCCTCCAGCATCGCGATGTGCTCGCCCTTCTGCGCCGCCGCCAGCTCGATCTGCCGCACCGCGGTGTCGATTCGTTCAGCAAACGGCGGCAGCGGCGGGCATGCGCCGGTCTCGAGCAGCGCATTGGCGCGCTCGAAGATCCACGGGTCGCCCAGCGCGCCCCGGCCGATCATCGCCGCGTCCGCGCCGGTGTAGTCCAGAATGCGCACCGCGTCCGCGGGCTCTGCCACGTCTCCGTTGGCGAAGACCGGAACGGATACCGCCTGCTTTACCGCGCGGATCACGTCCCAGTCTGCCCTGCCGCTGTACTGCTGGGCGCGCGTGCGCCCGTGCACCGTGATGGCGGCCGCGCCCGCAGCCTCGGCCATGCGGGCAAATTCCACGCAGTTGACGCTCTTCTCGTCCCAGCCCTTGCGGAACTTGACCGTGACCGGCACATCCACCGCACGGACCACCGCCTCGATCACCCGCGCGGCCAGCGCCGGGTCGCGCATGAGCGCCGATCCGTCCCCGTTGTTTGCGATCTTGGGCGCGGGGCAGCCCATATTGATGTCAATGATGTCGCAGCCCGAGACCGCGCGCGCGATGCGCGCGCCCTCGGCCATGGTCTCCGGCTCATGGCCGAAGATCTGCGCCGCCGCCGGGTGCTCGTCCGCCCCCAGCATCAGCAGGCGCGGCGTTTTTTTGTCCTGATAGCACAGCGCCTTGGTGGAGACCATTTCGGTCACCGTCAGCGCCGCCCCATGCTCGCGGCAGATCTGCCGGAAGGCAAGGTCGGTCACGCCGGCCATCGGCGCCAGCGCCAGCCGGCCCGCCAGCGTCACATTGCCGATCTGCATACTTCTCCCCCACTGTGCAAAATTTTACGCAGTATATTTTACCACAAGCCCCCACCGATTGCAACTTTCAATGTGGTGACAAAACCGCAGCGCCCGCGCCGCTGCACGGTCCGCCGCCCCGCAGGCGGTTGACAAACCCCACGCGGCATGATATTCTCTTAGTAAATTAGTAATTTAGTAGTTTTATGCAAAGGAGGTATCCCCATGGACAGACAGCAGCGCCGCGAAGCCGCGGCGGCTTATAAAGCGCGGCGCATGCAGGGCGGCGTATTCCAGATCCGCAACACGGCAAACGGCCGCATCCTGCTGCGCCATACGACCGACCTGCGCGGCAGCCAGAACCGCTTCCAATTCGCGCAGATGACCAGTTCCTGCGTGGACTATGCCCTGCAGGCCGACTGGAGCCGGGACGGCAGGCCGTTCGTATTCGAGGTGCTTGAAACGCTGACGCAGAAGGAAACCCAGAGCGAAGCGGAATTCAAAGCCGATCTGGATGCTCTGTTCGAGCTGTGGCAGGAAAAGCTGGCAGACACGCCGCAATACTGAACTGCAGGCGCAAAAAAGGCTCCCCAAACGGGGAGCCTTTCCCATTGCACGCCTTCAGAACATGCTCAGGATCTTATCGCCGAAAAAGTATCCGCATGAGATCAGCGCGGTGTTCCACACTGCAATGCCGAGCGCCGACCAGCCGACGAACCAGCGCAGCGGCATGCGGATCAGGCCCGCGGGGATGGACACGATCGTGCGCAGCACCGGGATGATGCGGCACAGCGCGAGCCCGCGCCCGTGCTGGGCGTCGATATACTCATGGCACCGCCGGACAAAGGACCGGAACTTCTCGCTTTTGCCAAACAGCTTTTCCATGATCGGCTCGCCGCCCCAGTAGCACAGCCCGTAGATCACCAGACTGCCGCCGATGCCGAACACCACGCTCAGCGTGATCGTCAGCACGAGGGACAGCTCGCTCTGCGCGATCAGCACGCCGATCGCCGGCATGATCACGCCCGCCGGAAAGCCCGGCAGGTTCATGTATTCGCAGAAGACGACCGCGCAGACCAGGATCATCCCGTACTGATGGAATAGATTGAAAAACTGGTCTGCCGTCATGCGCGCCCGCCTCCTGCCTTGCTTTTTCCTTAGTATAGCAAGCCTGTCCGCGCAAAACAAGTTTTCCCGCGCGCAATTTTCAATCTGTTTACAAAGCGCAGCGGGCGGCCGCCGTTCTACCGGCGTCCGCCCGCCTTTACAGCAGCAGCACGAGCGCGGTCCAGACCGCGCTGGCCGCCAGCGCGCCGCACACAAAGGCCAGCGCCAGCCTGCGGCGCGGCACGCGTGTCCGCCCGGGCTGCCTGCGCCCGGCCAGATAGCTGTCCGCGATGCGGCAGGCCTCGCGCACCACATCGCTGCGCGGCACGGCGCAGTCGCGCACCAGAAAGATCGCCTGCTCGAACAGGCCGCGCTCATCCGGCCGCACCACGACGACACGCCGGTTGACCCCTTTTACCATAAAACGCTCCCTCCCTCTGGGAGCAGTATTGCCCAAACCGAGGGAAAATAACCCCTTTTGCCGTTATCTCACAGCTTTTCCAGCCGCAGCACCAGAGCGGTGCGGTCGTCGTCATGACCACGTCCCTTGGCCTCGGTGACCAGCCGGGCGGCGAGCTCCTTGGGGCTGTCGCCCGCGTGCTCCTCCAGCAGCTCACGCACCCAGCTGTCCTCCATGCCGTCCGACACCCCGTCGGACAGCATGACGAACAGGTCGCCATGCCCCAGCCGTAGGGGCGCCGGCGCGCCCAGTTCCTCCTCGCCGGCAAGGCCGATGGGCAGGCCCTTGCCGCGCAGCACGCTCCACTGCCCGCCCGTCCGCACATAGGAGGGCGCCGCCCCGCATTTGAGGCTTTCCGCCCGTCCGGAAAACAGGTCGAGCGTCAGTGCGTCCAGCGTGGTGAAGCGCGTGCCGTCCGAGCGCAGGCGGAGCGCGGGCGCGACCGCATGCAGCGCATCCCCGAGCGCGATGTTCGCGCGCAGGAAACGCTCGATCGAGGTGACCAGCAGGCGGCTGTCCTGCGCGGCGGCCGCGCCAGTCCCCATGCCGTCCGCCAGCAGCAGGCAGGCCACGCCCGCATCGGTCAGGAAATAGCAGCCCGTGTCGCCCGAGACCGCGGCGTCCTCCTTCTGCTGCCGCCCGATGCCGACGACCGCGCGGAACGGCGCGCGCTCGCGCATGACCAGCTGCGCCGTGCCGTGCTCGTCCTCCGTGCGCACAGGGCTGGTCAGGCTGACGCCCAGCAGCGCGCTCAGCCCGGCGGAAAAGCCCGCCCCCTGCTCCAGCACCTCGTCGACGCCCGCGCCGTACAGCTCGACCACCAGCCGCCCCTGCGCGTCCCGCACCACGCACACATTGTCGATCCAGCCGAAGGCGGCGGCGTAGCGCCGCACCTGCCGCTCCATGAGCGGCTGGGCGATCTCATCCCGTGCCGCCTCCGCGCCGAGCTGCCGCAGGATGTCGGTCACGCCCGCGTACTGCCGCGCGAGCAGGGTGCGGTTCTCCTCCTGCTGCCGCCGCAGGCTCTGCCGCTCGCGCAGCGCGAACAGCGCGCTGTTGATCGCGCGCATCAGCTCGGGCAGGTGCACGCAGCGCGAGGCGAAGTGATGGGGAAAATCCGAAAGCTCGGCGCGGCCGCGCTTCAGCATGGGCTGGGTCACGTCGTTGAACGCCGCCAGCGTGGTGATGTAGTCGCGCTGCCAGCACTGCGCGCAGAGCACGCAATGGCGGCACACGCGCTCGCTCGCGCGGTCGAACACCACGCGCACGTTCTGGTCGCCCGCCGCCTTGCCCTCGCTCGCCCCGTGCAGCATGGCGAGATAGAGCTCGTAAAACGCCTGCGCTGCCTCGGTCGCGCAGCGGCCCGCCGTGCGGCGCACGCCGCGGCGCGCCGCCTCGCCCAGCAGCGCATCCGGCAGCAGGCTCTGCCGCACGGCGTTCCACACCGCGGCCGGCAGGACGGCGAACAGCGCCACCGCGCCGAGCAGCTCCAGAACGAGCGGCACGAACAGCGGATGGTCGACGCCCAGCATGGCCGCGCACATCCCGGCCGCCAGCGCGCACACGGCAAACCAGCCGCGGCCGCCGTCCCGGAACAGGCCGGCGACCAGCGCGCACAGGCCGTAGCAGCAGGTAAACAGCGCGCCGCTGCCCACGCTCAGATCCATCGCCGCGCCGAACGCCACGCCCGCGGACGCGCCCGCCGCCGGGCCGCCCACATAGGCCGCGCCCAGCACCAGCAGCAGCGCCAGCGCGCGCGCCGGGGCCAGCAGGCCGGCCAGCGTCAGGTCGGACAGGCTGAGCAGCACGGTCGCCGCCAGCACGAGCAGGGTCACCGGGCGCTTCCAGTCGTTTTCATCCTGCGGCGGCGAAAGCGCCGCGCCGTACGCCCGACACGCGCCCAGCGTCAGCCCCTGCGCGGCCAGAAAGGTCAGCACGTCCGCCGCGTGCAGCGCCGGGCCGACGGGCAGGAACACAAACGTGCAGGCCGCCCCCGCCAGCGCGGCGACCGCCGGCGCGAACCACCGCGCGGTCACGATGCGCAGGCCTGCGCACACGCTCATCACGCACAGCACGAGCAGCGCCGCCGCCACATAGACCCCGCTTTTTATCCCGCCGCCCAGCAGCATCACCCCGCAGATCATGCCGCCGACCGCGCTCAGTCCCGCGCCCCGCGCCATCATCGCCGCGGCCATCGCCAGCCCAAAGGGCGCGTAGCCGCCCAGCACCGCGCCGCGCGCCAGCACTGCGCACAGCAGGAACCGCCGCACGCCGCGGGTCAGCGTGTGCAGATGCTCCTCGTTCCAAAGCTGCGCCAGGCGCGCCGCTGCACGTCCCAGCAGCTGCGGCGCGGCCCGTTTTGTCTTTTGCTTGTCCATTTTGGTCAGGCCTCCCTCCGTTTTCCCAGTATAGCCCAGTTATTCTGCGGGCTTTGCCGGAAAATAACAGGGGGAATAGCCTTTTCTGATATTTTTCCGCGCCGGCCGCTGTGCCGACGCCATCCGCAGGGCGGGAAATGTCAATCCAGCCCAGTTCGATGGCAAAATACTGCTATACAAACGCGGCCCCCATCCGATATAATAGGGACATCACTGTATTTCGGAGGGACCCTGCCATGCCGCTCGACATCATCCAGCTTCCGCCGCTGCTTTTCCCCGCCCCGGGCACCGACCTGACGCGCTTTGCCGTCATCGCCTGCGACCAGTTCACGGCCGAGCCGTCCTACTGGGCGCAGGCCGACCGGTTTGTGGGCGATGCGCCCTCCTGCCTGCGGCTGACGCTGCCCGAGGTCTGGCTGTCCGCGGACGACCGGCCGCGCATCGCGGCCATCCACCGCACGATGCAGGACTATCTGCGCGGGGACGTGCTGCGCCCGCTGCCCGCAGGGCTCATGCTGATCGAGCGGGACACCGGCCGGGGCGCGCCGCGCCGCGGCGTGCTGCTTGCGTTCGATCTGGACGCCTACGACGAGACGCCGGGCAGCACGGCGCCCATCCGCCCGACCGAGGCCACGGTGACCGAGCGCGTGCCCGCGCGGCTCGCCATCCGGTCGGAAGCCCCGTTCGAGCTGCCGCACATCCTGCTGTTCGCGGACGATCCCGCGCACACGCTGCTCGAGCCGCTGTTCGCCGCCTGCGCGGACGACGCGCCGCTCTACGATTTTGAGCTGATGCAGGGCGGCGGCCACATCACCGGCCGGCTCGTGCCGCCGGATGCGCGCGTGCAGGCGTTTTTCGACCGTCTGGCGGCGCACGCCGACCCCGCGGCCTGCCGCGCGCGCTATGGCCAGACGGCGGACGATGCGCCGCTGGTGTTCGCCACCGGCGACGGCAACCACTCCATGTCCGCGGCCAAGGCGCACTGGGAGCGCGTCAAGCGCACGCTCTCCCCGGCCGAGCGGCAGCGCCACCCCGCGCGCTGGGTGCTCGCCGAGCTGGTCAACCTGCACGATGAGAGCATCTGCTTTGAAGCCGTGCACCGCCTGCTGCTGCACATCGACCCCGCGGATGCGCTGCGCTTCCTCGAGGGCTGGTTTGCCGCGCGCCGGACGCCGGATGCGGTATCCCTTCCGCTTGCCTGCCGGTATCAGGGGCAGGAGCACACGCTCTCCCTGCCGCTCGCGGCGGGCGAGCTGCCGGTCGCCGCGCTGCAGCAGGCGCTGGACGCCTATCTGGCCGCGCGCACACAGGCGGGCATCGACTTCATCCACGGCACGGACACGCTGCTCCGTCTGGCGGACGCGCCGCAGCGGCTGGGCTTCCTGCTGCCCGATTTCCCCAAGGATGCGCTCTTCCCCTATGTGCTCTCGCACGGCGTGCTCCCGCGCAAGACCTTCTCCATGGGCACCGCGCTGGAGAAGCGCTATTATCTGGAGGCGCGCGCCATCCGGTAACGCGCGATTTTCCGCATTTGTCAGTTTGGCAAATATATGCTATACTCTGATTAACAGGATCCTAACACCCATATAAAGAAAGGAAGGGACGAGGGATGGAATTATCCGAACGCTGTCTGCGCCTGTGCGGGCATATCCAAACGCTGACCGGCGTGCACACCGCGCTGCTTGACCTGTCCTCCAAGGACTTTCTCAAGCCGCCCTTCCACAGCTCCTGCGCCATGCAGGGCGCGGGCTGCAGCGCTTATCTGACCCATCTGTACGGCGCGTACGAGGCCGAGCGGTGGGACGGCAAGTATATCTACTACTGCCCCCGCGGTCTGGTGTTCATCGCCACGCCGCCGCTCCAGACCGGCTCGCCCATGGAATACTGCATCATCACCGGACCGTTCATCATGTCCAACAGCGAGGACGACCCCTTTGACGACCCGCTGGCGGACGACCCGCTCGACGGCGTCCCCCGGCTGACGACCGCGCAGGCGCGCTCGCTCAGCGAGCTCATCGCAGCGGCGGTCTCGTCCTTTGCGCTGGAAATGCTGCCGCCGGATGTGGATTCGGGCAATCAGGCCGCGATCCTGCAGATGATGTACGACCTGTCCGCGGACAGCACCGCCCGCACCTACCCGATCGAGAGCGAGCGCCGCCTGCAGGAGCATATCCGCTCGGGCGACAAGGAAGCCGCGCAGCAGCTGCTCAACGAGCTGCTCACCCATATCTATTACATCGCCGGCAACGACCAGCAGCTGCTCAAATCGCGCATCCGCGAGCTGCTCGTGCTGATGAGCCGCGCGGCCATCGACGGCGGCGCGGATGTGGACGAGATCTTCAACCTGTGCTCACACTATGAGCAGGAGGAGGACTCCTTCACCTCGATCGAGTCGCTCAACCGCTGGATCGGCTCGATCCTGCACAAGTTCATCAGCTTTGTGTTCGATCTCAACGACATCAAGCACCAGAACGTCATCTTCAAGACCACCGCCTACATCAAGGAGCACCTGACCGACAAGCTCACGCTCGATCAGGCGGCCGAGCAGGTCTATCTGTCCAAGTCCTACTTCTGCCGCATCATCAAGGACGAGCTCGGCTGCACGTTCACCGAATATGTCAACCGCCTGCGCATCGAGCGCAGCAAGACGCTGCTCCGCTCGACCGGCATGCCGATCGCGGAGATCGCCTGCGCCGTCGGCTTTGACGACCAGAGCTACTTCACCCGCATCTTCAAAAAGCAGACCGGCACCGCGCCGGGCAAATACCGCGAGCAGCGCAGCGTGCACAGCAAAAAGTAAAAAAACACAGACAGGCCGCCCGGAACAAAAGCGTTCCGCGCGGCCTCCCTGTATTTTTGCAGACGCAGACAGGCGGACGGCCCCGCATGCCCGGGGCCGTCCGCCTGTTATGTGATAAAGAGATAGGAAGGGGCTGTTTACTTGGCGTAGAACTCGTCGACCGCCGCGAAGAACGCGTCGATATTGTCCCAGCTGGAGAGCGGCGGGATGTCGCAGCCCGAGGAGATGACGAAGTTCGGGTGCTTGCAGCACTGCTCCATGACCGCGAGCGTGGTCGCGCGGATGGACTCGGGCGTGCCGTTGCGGAACTCGCCCGCCGGGTCTACGTTGCCCATGCAGATGATGTCCGCCGGCGCCTTGTCCATGATCTCCGCCATATCGACCGCGTTGCCGAAGTGGTAGGCGTTCGCGCCGTTGGAGAACATGGATTCCAGCGTGATGTTGGCGGTGTTGCCGCAGTTGTGGAAGATGACCGCGAAGTTCTCATCGCGCACAGCCTCGACGATGCGCTTGCTGTAATCGCCGGAGAACTCCTGCGCGAGCGCCGGAGAAAGCAGGCCGGCGAGCGGCTCGGCGATGACGACGCCGTTCGCGCCGACCGCCTTGTAGGCGTTGATGTACTTGATGATGAACTGGGTGCACTTCTCGAGCACGACGTGCACCATGTCCGGCTCCTCATAGCAGTAGATCAGGGACTGGGTGACGTCCAGCAGGCGGCCTGCCAGCGAGAAGGGGCCGATGACGCCCGCGAATACCGGACGGTCCTCGATCATGCCCATGACCTTCTCGATCGCGTCGATGTAGATCTGGGTGCGGCCCGCGCCGATCTCCGGCACCTCGAGCGCCTCTGCCTGCTCCATGCGCTCGTCCTCCTCGACCTCGGTCGAGATGACCGGACCGGTGACGGTCGGCACCTCGTCATCCGAGAAACGGATGGGCGCGCCGAAGCACTCGGCCTCGAGCGACAGGTCCATCAGGCTGACCGAAGCGCCCGCGTTCGGGGTGCGGTCCGCAACGGCCTTCATGCCGCGCGCCTGCAGGTCGCTGTCGTTGATCAGGTCCTTTACCGTGATGCCCAGCAGCTGGATGGACGGGAAGGACAGCACCGGAACCGCCTTCTTGACCGGCGCCGCAAGCAGATCCTTGGTCCACTGATCCATGTTTCTTTTCATCGCAATCAACCTCCAAAATTGACTCCAAAATGATTAACTCCCTTGTCGGTGACTTAAAGATACCACACGCCGCCCGCCGACTGTTAGGAGAAAATTGCGCAGATTTCGGATATAATTGCCTTTGTCCGGCGGCGGGGATTTTTTGTCCCCATATTAAAAAAGCCCCTGCCGCAGCGCCGTTTTTCATCCGGCGGACTGCTGCAGGAGCTTTTGTTTTTGGGGGAAAATGCGTCAGAACATCGGGCGGTAGCGTTCCTCCTCGGGCACATGCTCGAAGCCGCCCAGGCCGCAGGGCACGCTGCGGAACTTGCGGTTGCTGAAGTCCGCCTCGATGCGGCTGGCGGGCGGGCAGGTCAGGAAGCGGCCGTCGTCCCACGGGCCGTTGACCAGCGCGTCCAGATAGCCCATATCGCCCTCCAGCTTGGTGAACTGCCAGCCGAAATCCGCGGCCGCCTGCCGGGCGAAGGCCTCGCTTTCCGCCCGCTCGCCGAGCGGACAGGTGATGTAACCGCAGTGCTCATAGTTGACCATCCAGTTGTTGTTGCACTCCATCAGGAAATCCGCGTTCTCCTCGCCGTACTCCTCGGCATACTCGGCGCGGCGGCGCGCATAGTGCTCCTTGCAGGGCAGGTCGGCCTGCTCGATCCAGCCGGTGTTGTACCAGTATACGCCGGGCATCTTGCTGAACACCTCGCGGTAGCGGTCGGCCGAGCCGAGGAAGAGCGAGATGCAGTCGTCGCACCGCGGGGCGACGAGCGGCAGCGTGCGGCTGCGCAGGCCGATCAGCCCGTTCGAGCACAGGCCGTACGCCAGCACGATCGCCTCATACCGCAGGTTTTCCGGCAGGCGTTCGTTCTCCCGCTCGACCTCGTCGATCGCGTGCTGCAGCTCGGTGCGCAGGATGTCCGGCGTGTTGTGCAGGCCCTGCCGCAGCCACCACACGCGGATCACATGGCGGCTCTGCGAAACCAGATACGATATTTCCCGGTTGAACACCATACAGCCGATGATGGCGATGCGCATTGCCCATGCCCTCCATTCTCATTCTTTCTGCCCCTATTATAAAGCAGCGCAGCCCCCGCGGCAACCGTCCGGCCGCAGCTTTGCAGGATCGTGCAAAATCTGGGCAATTTCGTGCAAAGCGGCGGACGATATTCCTATACGCCGCGCGGGCGGCAGGCTATAATAAAAGCAACAACTCTGGGAAGGAAGTATCCCCATGAAGCCTGCCATCGGCATTGATACGGGCGGCACCTGCACGGATGCCATCCTCTATGATTTTGACACCGGCGAGGTGCTCGGCCAGAACAAGGCGCTGACCACCTACGACGACCTGACCCGCGGCATCCTCGAGGCGCTCGACGGGCTCGACCCCGCGCTGTGCCGCAAGGCCGCGGTCGCCGGCCTGTCCACCACGCTCGCCACCAACGCCTGCGTGGAGGGCAAGTTCCGCCGCACGCGGCTGCTGCTCATGGGCATCGACCGCCGCGGCATCGACCGCTACGGCGCGGAATACGGCTTCACCGATCCGGACGACATCCGCTACCTGCCCTGCCAGACCACGGTCACCGGTCAGGTGCTCGAGGAGCCCGACTGGGACGCGCTGCGGCAGCACGCGCGCGACTGGTTCGCGGACGCCGAGGGCTGCGCGGTGTGCGAGATCTACGCCACGCGCAACGGCGGCGTGCTGGAGAAAAAGGCGGCCGACATCCTGCGCGCGCAGACCGGCCTGCCGGTCGTGTGCTCGAGCGAGCTGTTCTCCGGCCTGTCCAGTCTGGAGCGCGCCGCGAGCGCGGTGCTCAACGCCGGCCTGCTGCCCATCACGCAGGACTTCATCGCCGCGGTCACGCGCGCCTTCCGCGCGCGCGGCATCGACGCGGAGATCCTGATCGTGCGCTCGGATTCCAGCCTGATGGGGCTGCAGTATTCAGCCGAGCACGCGGTCGAGACCCTGCTGTCCGGCCCCGCGGCCTCGGCGCTCGGCGGCAGCACGCTGACCGGCCGCGAGGACGCGGTCGTGGTCGACATCGGCGGCACGACGACCGACGTCGCGCTCATCGAGCACGGCGCGCCGCTGCTCTCCGAGGGCGGCGTGCGCGTGGGCAAGTGGAAAACCATGGTGCGCGGCCTGTTCTCCACCTCGTTCGCGCTCGGCGGCGACAGCGCCATCCGCTGGGACCGCAGCGAAGCGCTGTTCATCGGTCCGGACCGCGTCATCCCGCTGTGCGTGCTCGCGGACCAGTATCCGAACATTTTACCCGTGCTGCGCAGTCAGGTGCGCGCCGTACCGGCGCACACGCTGCCGCTGCACGAATTCCTCACCCTCGCCCGCGCGGACTGGCAGCACCTCGTGCATGACGAGGCCGACCGCCGCCTGTGCCGCGCGCTCGAAAGCGGCCCGCTCAGCCTGCAGCAGGCGGCCGATGCGGTCGGGGTGGACAAATACACGCTGCACACCGGCCTGCTGGAAAAGGCGGGCGTCATCCTGCGCGCCGGGCTGACGCCGACCGACGTCATGCATGTGCGCGGCGACTACACGCGGTACAGCGTCGAAGCCGCCCGACTCGCGGTGCAGTTCGCGGCGAATTCGCTGCGCCTGCTGCCCGAGGAATTCTGCACCCGCATTTATGACGAGGTCTCGCGCGCAGTGTTCTATGGCGTATCCCAGATGCTGCTCGAACACGCCTCGCCCTACTACCGCCGCCACGGGCTGGACGACGGCATGCGCGAGCTGCTGCGCCTGCAGTGGGAAAACCGCGATGCGGGCGGGGACGGCCTGCTGCACTACGCCTTCCGCGCGCCGGCGGCGCTCATCGGCATCGGCGGGCCGGTGCACCTGTTCCTGCCCGAGGCCGCCCGCGCGCTCGGCGCCGCCTGTATCGTGCCCGACTGCGCGCCCACGGCCAACGCCGTCGGCGCGGTGACCGGGCGCATGTCCGCCGCCGCCCGCGCCGAGGTGCGGCCGCACGGCCTGTCGCCGGACGACAGCGCGCAGGGCGACTGGGAGGTGCTGTGCGACGGCCAGCCGCCGCGCTGCTTTGCCGGCGAAGCGGACGCCCTTGCCTGGGCGGAGGCGCGCCTGCGCGAACGCACGGAAAAGAGCCTGCGCGCCCAGGGCGCGACGGGCGAGCTGTCCTTCACCGTAGAATCCGATGACGTGACCGCTGATGTACTGATAGGCGGCGTCAAGCTGTGCACGCGCCTGTGCGTGACGGCGAGCACCTGCCTGATGCAAACCGCTGTAAAGGAGAACCGCCATGTGTGAATTGACCATTATCTGCGGCAGCGACCGCCGCACGCTGCCCGCTGCGCCGGGCGCGCTCGTCAGCGACCTGCTGCGGCAGGCCGTGCCGTCCTTCGCCCTGCCCTGCGCGGGCAACCACACCTGCGGCAAGTGCCGCGTGCGCATCGAGGGCGCGCTCGAGCCGCCCGACGCGGCGGAGCGCCGCCTGCTGGACGCGGACGAGCTCGCCGCCGGCATCCGTCTGGCCTGCTCCTGCCGTCTGGCGGGCGACGCCACTGTCACGCTCGAGGAGGAAGGCGCGTCCAAGATCATCGCGTGGAACCAGACCCCGCCCTTTGACCGCACCGAGACCGGCTATGGCTTTGCCGTCGACATCGGCACGACCACCGTCGCCATGCAGCTGTTCGACCGCGCGAGCGGCGCGGTCCTCGCCGAGCGGCTGGCGGAAAACGCCCAGCGCGGCTTTGGCGCGGATGTAATCTCGCGCATCGAGGCGTGCAAGACCGAGGGGCTGGACGTGCTCTCGGCGCGCATCAACGACCAGCTCGAGCAGATGGCGGCCGAGTGTCTGGCGGAAGCGGGCGTCGAGCGCATCGAGGAGTCGGTCGTGACCGGCAACTCGACCATGCTGCACCTGTACGAGGGGCTCGACCCTGCCTCGCTCGCGGTCGTGCCGTTTGACGTGCAGAGCTACTTCGGCTGCATGAGCCGCCGCACGCTGGCGGGTGCGCCGGTCTATCTGCCGCGCTGTATCGGCGCGTATGTGGGCGCGGACATCGTGTGCGCCATCCTCGCGTCCGATATGCTGTCGGGCGGCGTGCAGCTGCTGGCCGACATCGGCACGAACGGCGAAATGGCGCTCGCCAAGGACGGCAAGCTGCTGTGCTGCGCGACCGCGGCCGGCCCGGCCTTTGAGGGCGCCGGCCTGTCCTGCGGCATGCCCGCGGCGCCGGGCGCGATCCGCGCGGTGTGGCGCGAGGGCGAGCAGGTCTGCTATGAGACCGTGCGCAACGAGCCCGCCAAGGGCGTGTGCGGCTCGGGCATTCTGGATGCGCTCGCGGTCATGCTCGAGACCGAGGCGATCGACGACTCGGGCTATCTGGAGGAGGATTACCCGATCGGCGGCAGCGGCGTGCAGATCGACCAGCGCGACGTGCGCCAGATCCAGCTGGCCAAGTCCGCGGTGTGCGCGGGCCTGATCACGCTGATGGAGGAGGAAGGCGTGGACGCGGCAGACGTGCAGCGCTTCTCGATCGCAGGCGGCTTCGGCAGCTCGATGAACTTCGGCTCGGCCTGCGCGATCGGCCTGTTCCCGGCCGCGCTGCGCGACAAGACCGGCTTTATCGGCAACGGCGCGCTGGGCGGCGCATCCATGCTGCTGATGAACAAATCGCTGCGCGAAAAGAGCGAGCAGCTCGCGCAGCAGGCGACCGAGCTTTCGCTCTCGGCCAGCCCGGCGTTCATGGACTATTACGTCGACTGCATGTCGTTCATGGAATTCTGACGGCATCCCATAACATCCAAAACGGCTGTCCCCGGGCGGTTTTCCCGCCGCAGGGACAGCCGTTTTTCGTTTTTCTCCGCGCGCTCACAGGCGCAGGACGCGCAAGAGGCAGTCCGCCGCAAACACGGCAAACAGCACGGCGAACACCGCCCGCCGCCGCGCACCCAGCCGCGCCACGCCGCGCTCGAGCAGCGGCTGGACCGCATACAGGACGAGCATGCCGCCCACGCCGAACCGCAGGCTGGCGGACAGGCAGATGCGCCCCTGCCACTGGATCGCATAGCGCGTATAGTCCCACAGCCAGCCGCCGGTCGTCCACTCGAGCAGGTAGCTGGCGATCAGCTCGACCACGGTCGTCAGCGCGACGACCGCGATAAACACCGCCGCCGGCATGACGTTCACCCGCCCCACCCGCAGCGGCCGCGCCTTCAGCCGGCGCAGGCACAGCAGGATGAGCAGCGCGCCCACGCCGTACACCGGCAGGTACGGCCCCCACAGAAAGCCGCGGTTGGAAAAGCCCCAGCGGTACACCACGACCTCGAGGAACACCTCATAGAGCCAGCCAAGCACGCTGTACGCCAGAAAATACAGGAACCATGCCTGAAAGCCTGCCGTCCCGTCTTTTTTTGCCATTCTCTGTCTCCTTATGTGTCGTCATATTCCAGCCGGGCGCCGCAGCGCGGGCAGAACCGCACCGCATCTTCCGACCACGGCCACGGCAGCGGGCTCCAGCTGCCGCAGTGCGGGCAGCGGCATTTCCACTTCAAAAGCGACAATCCGCCGAACGCAAGCACAATATTCACCACCATCCAAACGACAGCCACAATATCTTTCCAGCCTACCTCCATGTTCGGTATCCAAAACAGCAGCTCCAGAATAATCCCGATCACGCCTGCGAGCATCAGGCCGTGCCCGATTTTGGACCATTTCCTCGGCAGCATCCTATCATTCCTCCATCCTGCTTTTCCATCCCGGTATGCGGTGGATCTCCGCGCCGCAGCGCGCATTTATTTAATAGAACCCGGCCGCTGACTACGGCCGGGTTCATAAAAAGGCAGGACATGCGCCTGCCTTTTTATACAAGTGCGGAAGAAAGTTTCGCTTGTCGGAACTTTCTGCAGCTTGGGACGTATCCGCACTCCGTGCGTTACGTCCCCCCTCGATTAAAAGGCTTGCCTTTTAATCGAATCTGCTTTCGAGCTCCTTCCGCCGCTCCTCATAGCCCGGCTTGCCGAGCAGGGCGAACATGTTCTTCTTGTACGCCTCAACGCCCGGCTGGTTGAACGGGTTGACGCCCAGCATGTAGCCCGAGATGCCGCACGCCTTCTCAAAGAAGTAGACCAGATAGCCGAAGTGCCATGCGTCGGCCTTGTCGATCTCGATGATGATATTGGGCGTGCCGCCGTCCATATGCGCCATCAGCGTGCCCTGATACGCCTTGGAGTTGACGAACTGCAGGCTCTTGCCCGCCAGATAGTTCAGGCCGTCGATGTCCTCGGCCGTCTCCTCGATATAGCTCTCCGAGCGCGGCTCGCGCACCCAGACCACGGTCTCGAACATGCTGCGCGTGCCGTCCTGAATGAACTGGCCGATCGAGTGCAGGTCGGTCGAGAAGTTGGCCGAGGTGGCGAAGATGCCCTTGTGGTCCTTGCCCTCGGATTCGTCGTACAGCTGCTTGAACCACTCGCCCAGCATGACGAGCGAGGGCTCATAGTTGACCAGGATCTCCATGGCCTTGCCCTTCTGGTGCAGGATGTTGCGCAGCGCGGCATACTTGGCGCAGTCATGATCCGTGCCCGTGGCAAACGCCTCGCGCGCCGCCGCCGCGCCCGCCATGGCCGCGTCGATGTCCACGCCCGCCGCCGCCATCGGCAGCAGGCCGACCGCCGTCAGCACGGAGAAGCGGCCGCCGATGTTGTTCGGCACGACAAAGGTCTCATAGCCCTCGTCATCCGCCAGCTTTTTGAGCGCGCCGCGCGATTTGTCCGTGGTGGCGAAGATGCGGTCCTTGGCGCCGGCCTTGCCGTATTTTTCCTCGCAGAGCTTTTTGAAAATGCGGAAGGCAATGGCAGGCTCGGTCGTCGTGCCCGACTTGGAGATGACGTTGATGCTGAAATCGCGGTCGCCGATGATCTTGACCACGTCGTTGAGGTAAGAGGAGGAGATGTTGCTGCCGACAAAGTAAACCTCCGGGATGCCCTCCGGACGCACGCCGTTGTACATCTGGCCGCTCACGAATTCGATCGCCGCGCGCGCGCCCAGATAGGAGCCGCCGATGCCGATCACGACCAGCACATCGCTGCTCTGCTGGATCTTTTTGGCCGCCGCCTTGATGCGGGCGAACTCTTCCTTGTCATAGTCCACCGGCAGGTCGATCCAGCCCAGGTAATCGTTGCCTGCGCCCGTGCGTGCATGCAGCGTGTCCTGCGCCGCCTGCACCAGCGGCGCCATGTTCTGCAGCTCGTCCTCGCGGACAAAGCCATCCAGACCGGTCAATTTCAATTCCATTGCCATAACTGCATTTCCCCTTTTTATTTGATTCAAGCCCTCTTCCGGCTTAGTAAACCCTGCCATTAGTATAACATACCTGTGAAAAATCGCAAGGTTTTTGTTCATTTTCTACAAAAATTTTACCCAAGTATCCGA
>CALWJG010000010.1 GCA_944380945.1 uncultured Agathobaculum sp.
CTGCGGCAGAGCCGGATGCAGCGGCAGAAGAAGAACTGCCGCCGGTCTCCGAGACCGCGCTGACCGTACAGGATAAAAACGACGAGACCGCGGGCATGACCTTTTTTGCGCGCATGCAGTATCATGCACGCATGCGCCGCCGCGAGCAGACCCGTCTGCGGCGCGAGACCGCGCGCCGGGAGGCGGCGGGTATGGAAATGACATATCAGCCCATGTCAGTATACGATATGCGCTTTACACTGATCCGTCTGGCCGTGGCAGCAGTGCTCCTGATCGCCGGCCTGATCCTTCCGTGGTATGTCGCCTCGCTGGTCCTGTACCTGATCGCCTATCTGATCACGGTGCTGCCCGTTGCGGCGACTGTGGCGCGGCATATCACCCACGGCAAGTATTTTGACGAATACCTGCTCATACTGCTCGCTTCGTTCGGCGCGTTCCTTCTGGGGCACCGCGCGGAGGCAAGCGTGATCCTGATCCTGCACAGCCTGGGCAGGATCGTCAGCGACTTCGTGCTCAGCTCCACGCATAAATCCATGACGCAGCAGACGACCTTTGTGCCCGATCACGCTTCGGTCGTCAATATGCAGGGCGAGGAGCGGCAGGTCGCGCCGTCGCAGGTGCGCATCGGCGAGTTCGTTCTGGTCCGCTCGGGCGAGCGTGTGCCGATCGACAGCATCGTGCTGCGCGGCGAAGGCACGGTGGATGAAGCGGTGCTGACCGGCGACAGCGAGCCGGTTGCCATTGAGAAAAATATGCGTGTACTGGCCGGCAGCCTGTACACGGGATCGCTCCTGCTGCTGCGTGCAGCGGCGCATTTTGAGGATTGTGCGATCAATCAGATGCTGCAGGTGCAGGAGGAGGGCAAGGAGCGCAAGGCGGCGCTGGAAAAGAGCGCGCTGCACGGCGCGGCGAAGGTCATCCCGATCGTCGTTGTGCTGGCTGTCCTGCTCTCGATCATTCCGCCGCTGTTTGATTCCGGCTCCACTGTCGGCGACTGGGTCTACCGGGCGCTGACCATTCTGGTGGTCTGCTGTCCGACGGCGCTGGTGATCTCGGTCCCGCTCTGCTTCCAGTGCGGCACCGGCCGCCTGACGCAGAAGGGGATTTACGCCAAGGGCAGTGAGGCGATCGAAAAGCTGGCCGAGCTGCGCATGGTGGTGTTTGACAAGACCGGCACCCTGACCGAAGGCGACCTGCGCGTCAAGGAGATCCTCACGACCAAGGACTTCAATCAGGAAAGCATTCTGGCGCTCGGCGCGGCAGCCGAACAGCTGTCGCCGCATCCGGTGGCGCGGGCTGTGGTCGCGGCCTATCAGGGCAAGCCGCAGAAGGTCAGTGAGTTCGAGGAATTTGCGGGCCGCGGCGTGCGCGCGCGCATCGGCAACCGCAATCTGCTTGCCGGCAACCGCCGGCTGATGGTCTCCCGCGGTGTGCGCGGCGTGCCGGATATCCACGGTACGGTCGTTTATGTCGCCTATGAGGGCGATTATGCGGGCGCTATCGTGCTTGAGGATACCATCCGTCCCGAAGCGGCGGAGGCGATCAAGGGACTTAAGGGCCAGGGCGTGATGCGCACGGTCATCCTGACCGGCGACACCGAGACCCCGGCGCAGCAGACGGCGGACGCCATCGGCATCGACACGGTGCATTATGGTCTCATGCCGGAGGAAAAAGCGTCCAAAATGGAATTCCTGATGCGCACGATCCCGACCGACGGCACTGCGGCCTATGTGGGCGACGGCGTCAACGACATCGAAGAGCTGGAGCTGGCGGACGTCGGTGTGGCGATGGGCGTTGCAGGTTCGCAGCGTTCGGCAGGCGCCGCCAATGTGCTCATCATGGACCACGATCTGAGCCGCCTGTGCGACGCGGTGCGCATCTCCCGCAGAACGCACGGCATTGCGCTGCAGAACATGGCGGTCGTGCTGCTCATCAAGGTGGTTCTGGCGCTGCTGACGCTGCTGGGCGTTACGTTTATGTGGCAGGCTGTGACAGCAGATGTGCTGCTGAGCGCGCTGACTGTATTCAACGCGGCGCGCATTCTGAGCGGCAAGTAAAAGAAAAGGGCCATACCGGCATTCCGGTATGGTCTTTTTGTGCCGATTATGATATAATTATTCTGTATTTCGTTTTGGAGGAAAATGCTTTGCATAAAAAGATGGAAGCCATCCTGTCCCGCGTGCAGAAGCCGGCGCGCTATGTCGGCGGCGAGTGGGGCTCGGTGACAAAGGACAAGGCATCGGTGGACCTGCGGTTTGCGTTCTGCTTCCCGGACACCTATGAGGTTGCCATGTCGCACCTCGGCTCGCGCATCCTGTACGGCCTGCTCAACGACCAGCCGGGCATCTGGTGCGAGCGCGTGTGCGCCCCGTGGATCGATATGGAGGCCGAGCTGCGCGCGGCCGGCATCCCGCTCTACGGGCTGGAGAGCGGCGACCCGCTGTCTGATTTTGACATCATCGCCTTTACGCTGCAGTATGAGCTGTCGTTTACCAATATTCTGAATATGCTGGACCTCGGCGGCGTGCCGGTGCTGGCAAAGGACCGCACCGAGCTGAAGCATCTGGTCGCCTGCGGCGGCCCGTGCGCCTATAACCCCGAGCCGCTCGCCGACTTTGTCGATGTGTTTATGATCGGCGACGGCGAGGAGATCATGCTCGAGTTCACCGACCTCTACCGCAGGGCCAAGCGTGAAGGCTGGAGCAAACAGGCGTTCCTTGTGCAGGCGGCGCAGATCGAGGGCATGTATGTGCCTTCGCTCTACGAGGTCTCTTACCGCGAGGACGGCACGATCGACCGCGTCACGCCCACGAACGGCGCGCCTGCGCTGGTGCAGAAGCGCATCGTCAGGGATCTGGATACCATGTACTATCCGGAGAGCTTTGTCGTGCCGTCGACCGATATCGTGTTTGACCGCGCGATGATAGAACTGTTCCGCGGCTGCCCGCGCGGCTGCCGCTTCTGTCAGGCGGGGCATACCTACCGCCCGCTGCGCACCAAGTCCAAGGAGACCCTGATCCGGCAGGCTGAAGCGGTGCTCAAAAACTCGGGCTATGAGGAGATCTCGCTCTCCTCGCTGTCCACGAGCGACTACGGCGACCTGTCCGGCCTGACCGAGGCGCTGCTGGATTACTGTGAGCCGCGGCATATCAGCCTGTCGCTGCCCTCGCTGCGCGCGGACAGCTTCAGCACTGAGCTGATGCAGCGCGTGCAGAAAACGCGCAAGAGCGGCCTGACCTTTGCCTGCGAGGCGGGCACCCAGCGCCTGCGCGATGTGATCAATAAAAACATCCGCGAGGAGGACGTGCTCCACGCCTGTGAGATCGCGTTTCAGGGCGGTTGGAACAACGTCAAGCTGTATTTTATGATCGGCCTGCCGACCGAAACGACCGAGGATCTGGACGGCATTGCGGAGATCTGCAAAAAGGTCGCCTACTGCTGGAAACTCAACACCAACAACCGCGCGCGCGGCGTGCGCATCACGGCGTCCGCTTCCTGCTTTGTGCCCAAGCCGCAGACCCCGTTCCAGTGGGATGCGCAGGATACGCTCGAGCAGCTGCGCGAAAAGCAGGCATATATGAAGACCATCATGAAGACCAAAAACGTCACCTACAACTGGCATGACGCTGAGACCTCGGTGCTCGAGGGCGTGATCGCCCGCGGCGACCGGCGGCAGGGGCGCGCCATTTATCTGGCCTGGCAGCGCGGCTGCAAAATGGACGGCTGGGACCAGTGCTTTGACTATGACAAGTGGATGCAGGCCTTTGCGGATGCGGGGCTTGACCCGGCGTTTTACGCCTCCCGCCAGCGCCCGCTGGACGAGGTGTTCCCCTGGGACCACATCGGCTGCGGCACGCGCAAGGAGCACCTGAAGCGCGAGTGGGAGCTGTCCCGCGAGGCGGCTGTCACGCCCGACTGCATGCGCAAGTGCGCGGGCTGCGGCGCGAACGCCCTGCTGAAGGGAGGCAAGTGCTGTGTTTAAGGCCAGAATGAAGTTCGCCAAGGAGGGGAGAGCGAAATACATCTCCCACCTTGATCTGATGCACACCATGCAGCGCGCGATGGCGCGCTGCCAGATGCCGCTCTGGTTTACCGAGGGCTTCAACCAGCACGCCTATGTGTCGGTGGCCCTGCCGCTCTCGACCGGCTATTCGGGCGAGTGTGAGTTTCTGGATTTCAACATCACGAGCGAGTCCGTGCCGGTCAATGCGGTCGAGGCGCTCAACGACGTGTTTCCCGAGGGCCTGCGCGCGATCGAGATCTACCCGCTCGAGGACGGCGGCATGAAGGTCGGCGCGATCGCGTGGTCGCAGTACCGCATCATCTGGGGCTTTGAGGGCAGGGTGCCGGACGGCTTTGCCGATGCGGTGCGCGCGCTGTTTGCCCGCTCGTCGGTTGAGATCGTCAAGAGAAGCAAACGCGGCGAAAAGACGGTCAACATGAAAGACCTGATGCGCGGCTTGACCATCACCGAGACGGCGGATGAAGTGACCGCAGTCGTCACCACCGCGGCCGGGAACGACAATCTGAGCCCGGAATACCTGACCCGCGCCATCCGGCAGTATCTGCCGCAGTACGATATCCCGTTTGCCGCCTACCACCGCATGAATGTGTTCACGGCGGACGGCACGCCATTCCGATAAGAGGAGGCAGAAAATGCCCACCCCAGTTACTGTTTCTGAAGAACAGCTGCAAAATCAGTTCACCTATATTGACGCGGTCGCATCGCTCATCTGCGGCAAGCGCCTGCGCGCCTATACCCACACCTTCGGCTGCCAGCAGAACGAGGCGGACACCGAGCGCATCCGCGGCATGCTGCACGAGATGGGCTATGAGATGACCGATGATGTAAACGAGGCGGATTTCATCCTGTTCAACACCTGCGCGGTGCGCGAGCATGCGGAGGACCGCGCGTTCGGCAACATCGGCGCTCTGAGCCATCTGAAAAAGCGCCGGCCGGAGGTCATCATCGCGCTGTGCGGCTGTATGGCGCAGCAGGAGAAAAACGTTGAGAAGATCAAAAAGAGCTATCCGCAGGTCAGCCTGCTGTTTGGCACACATGCGCTGTGGCGCTTCCCTTCGCTGCTCTACCGCGTGCTGAGCGGCGAAAAGCGCGTATTTGACATCGGCGGCGAGGACGACATCGCCGAGGGCCTGCCTGTGCTGCGCGCGCAGGGGGCCAAGGCATGGCTGTCCATCATGTACGGCTGCAACAACTTCTGCACCTATTGTATCGTGCCCTATGTGCGCGGCCGCGAGCGCAGCCGCCGGCCGGAGGAGATCGAAAAGGAGCTTCGCGAGCTGGTCGCGGCGGGATATAAGGAGATCACGCTGCTCGGCCAGAATGTCAATTCCTACGGCAAGGATCTGGGACTGGACATCGATTTCGCCGATCTGCTGCGGCGGCTGAACGCGGTGCCGGGCGATTTCTGGCTGCGGTTCATGACCAGCCATCCCAAGGACGCCGGCCCCCGCCTGTTTGACGCCATGGCGGACTGCGAAAAGGTGGCAAAGCAGCTGCATCTGCCGTTCCAGTCGGGCAGCGACGAGATCCTGCGCCGTATGAACCGGCGCTATACGGCGGCAGCCTACAAAGAGCTGATCGCATATGCACGGCGCAGGATGCCGGACATCACGCTGTCGAGCGATATCATTGTCGGCTTTCCGGGCGAGACCGAGGCGGATTTCGAGCAGACGCTCGCGCTTGTGCGCGAAGAGCGGTTTGATCTGCTGTTTACCTTCCTGTATTCGCCGCGCAGCGGCACGCCCGCAGCGTCTTATGACGATCCGACGCCGTCGGTGGAAAAGCAAAAGTGGTTTGAGCGGCTGCTCAAGGCGCAGGACGAGATCGTCGCGGAAAAGCAGGCGGCTTATCAGGGCCGGCGGCTGCGCCTGCTGGTGGACGGCACGGCCAAAGGGCCGGACTATCCGTTTACCGCGCGCACGGAGGGCAACCTGCTCGTGTGTGTGCGCGGCGACGGGCTGCAGATCGGGGATTTTATCGAGGCGGAGATCGAAAAAACATCGCTTCGCTGCCTGTTTGCACGGAAAATATAGAAAGAGGGTACAAGATGGCAGAGCTCACGCCCATGATGAAGCAGTACTTTGAAATTAAAAACAAAAACAAGGACTATATCCTGATGTACCGTCTGGGCGATTTCTATGAGATGTTTTTCGAGGACGCCAAGCTGGTCTCTGAGGAACTGGACCTGACGCTCACCGGCCGCGACTGCGGACAGGAGGAGCGCGCGCCCATGTGCGGCGTGCCCTACCACAGCGCGGAGGGCTATATCGCCAAGCTCGTGGCAAAGGGGTATAAGATCGCCATCTGCGAGCAGGTGGAGGACCCCAAGAAGGCCAAAGGGCTGGTAAAGCGCGAGATCGTCCGGCGCGTGACGCCGGGCACCGTGCTGGAGGCGTCCATGCTGGACGAGAGCCGCAATAACTTCCTCGGCTGCGTGTTCGCTTCGGGCGGCATCGGCGTGTGTTTTGCGGACATCTCGACCGGCGAGGTGTACGCCACGGGTGCGGAAAACTGGCAGGACATCGCCAGCGAGCTCGGCCGGTTCGCGCCGCGCGAGGTGCTGGTCGGCGGCACGGCGGCGACAGCGGATTCGTTCCATACCTTCCTGCGCGAAGGATTGGAAGCGCTGGTCGAGCCGCTGCCCGAGGAGAGCTTTGACGCACAGCGCGCCGCTGAGCGCGTGATGCAGTATTTCCATGTGGAGGACTTCGACACGGCCGGCCTGACCGATCTGCCGCAGACCGTGCAGTGTCTGGGCGGCCTGCTGGATTATCTGGAGCAGACCCAGAAGGCGAGCCTTGCGGCATTGAGCCGTTTGCAGGTCTATCATCAGGGACAGTTCATGGAGCTCGACATGATCGCGCGGCGCAATCTCGAACTGACCGAGACGATGCGCACCACGGAAAAGCGCGGTACGCTGCTCTGGGTGCTGGACCATACCAAAACCGCGATGGGCTCGCGCCTGATCCGGCAGTGGCTGGAAAAACCGCTGTACAACCCGCTCCACATCGCGCGCCGCCAGCAGGCGGTCAGCGCCCTGTGCGACGATGTGATCGCGCGCACCGCGCTGACAGACGCGCTCAAAAAAGTGGTCGATATGGAACGCCTGATCGGGCGCGTCGCCTACGGGACGGCGAATGCACGGGACATGCGCTCGCTCGCGTCTGCGATCGCCTGCCTGCCCGAGATCCGTGCGCAGGCTGCGCTGTTCGGGCAGTCCCTGCTGCGTGAGCTCACCGGGAACATCGACCTGCTGGAGGATGTGTATGCGCTGATCGACGCCGCCGTGGTCGAAGAACCGCCCCTGCTGCTGCGGGAAGGCGGACTGATCCGCACGGGCTACAATGAGGAGGTCGATGCGCTGCGCGACCTTGCCTCGGGCGGCAAGGGGCAGATCGCTGCCATCGAGCAGCGCGAGCGCGAGCGAACCGGCATCAGCAAGCTCAAGATCGGCTATAACCGCGTGTTCGGCTACTATATCGAGGTCACCAAGTCCAATCTGGACGCAGTGCCTGCGGACTACATCCGCAAGCAGACGCTGGCAAACGGTGAGCGCTATATCACTGAGGAGCTCAAGCAGCTCGAAAGCACGGTGCTCGGCGCGCAGGAGCGTCTGACCTCGCTGGAATACGATATTTTTGTCGAGGTGCGCGACCGGGTCGCCTGCGAGGTGCACCGCGTGCAGCGGTCGGCGCAGGCGGTGGCGACGCTGGACGTGCTGGCGTCGCTGGCTTCGGTCGCGTGCGACAACAACTACACCTGCCCGCTCGTGGATTTCTCCGACCAGATCGAGATCAGGGACGGCCGTCATCCGGTCGTCGAAAAAATGCTGGCGGACAGCCTGTTCATCCCGAACGACACGGTGCTGGACCGCGGGGAAAACCGCGTCGCCATCATCACCGGCCCCAATATGGCGGGCAAATCCACCTACATGCGTCAGGTGGCGCTGATCACCATCATGGCGCAGATCGGCTCGTTCGTGCCGGCGTCGTCCGCGCACATCGGCGTGGCGGACCGCGTGTTCACGCGCGTCGGCGCGTCGGATGATCTGGCGAGCGGCCAGTCGACCTTTATGGTCGAGATGAGCGAGGTCGCGGACATCCTGAACCACGCGACCAAGAACAGCCTGCTCATTCTGGACGAGATCGGTCGCGGCACCTCGACCTATGACGGCATGAGCATTGCCCGCGCGGTGATCGAGTTCGTGGCGAACAAGCGCCGCATGGGCGCGCGCGCCCTGTTTGCCACGCATTACCACGAGCTGACCGTGCTGGAGGAGCTGGTGGACGGCGTCAAGAATTACAACATCGCGGTCAAAAAGCGCGGGGACGATATCACCTTCCTGCGCAAGATCGTGCGCGGCGGCGCGGACGACAGCTACGGCATCGAGGTCGCCAAGCTGGCGGGCGTGCCGAATGCGGTCATCAAGCGGGCCAAGGCCGTGCTTGCCGATCTCGAGGCGACCATGCCCAAGATCGAGCTGCATGAGATAGCGGAAGAGGACGACACGCCGCAGATGACCATGGACAGCCTGTCCGGCAGTGCGGTCGCCGAGCGGCTGCGCGCCCTGCAGGTGGATACCATGACGCCGATCGAGGCGCTCAACGCGCTGTATGAGCTGAAAAAGCTGGTTTGAATAGGGAGAACGCGGGAAAAGGAGGACCGGAGATGGAAGAGAGAAAATGCCTGCGCTGCGGCGCCGCGCTTCAGCGTGTCGCACAGGATACCATCCAGATGGGAAAGACCAGCTGGATATTCGGCGATCTGCCCAATCTGCTGTCCGGCGGGCTGGATGTGGTCATCATGGCCTGCCCGGAGTGCGGCGAGCTGTCCTTCTTTGTGCCGACTGAGCAGGAAAAGGAGGAGCAGGCGCTGGGCGCACTGGTCAAAACCTGTCCGTCCTGCGGGAAAAAGCACCACATGGCGGACCGGAGATGTCCCCACTGCGGGCACACCTACTGATTTGGATTCGTTTAGGAAGGACGAAAAATGGCAATCATCCATGAATTATCCCCGCATCTCGCGGACCTGATCGCGGCGGGCGAGGTGGTCGAGCGGCCGGCTTCGGTGGCAAAGGAGCTGATCGAGAACGCGATCGACGCAGGCTCGACCCGTATCACCGTGGAAATAGAGAACGGCGGCATCACCTACCTGCGCATTGCGGATAACGGCTGCGGCATGTCGGCGGAGGACGCGCCTGTCGCGTTCCGCCGCCACGCGACCAGCAAGCTGCGCACCGAGGAGGATTTGGCCGCCATCGGCACGCTGGGCTTCCGCGGCGAAGCGCTGGCTGCGATCTCGTCGGTCACGCGCATCGACCTGTTCACCCGGCAGACCGGCGCGATCGCGGGCCTGCACCTGCATCTGGAGGCGGGGGAGATCCAGACAAACGAGGAAGCGGGCTGCCCGGAGGGCACGACCATCGTGGTGCGCGACCTGTTCTACAACACGCCGGCGCGCATGAAATTCCTCAAAAAGGATTTCACCGAGGCGGGCTATATCCTCGGCGTGGTGCAGCACGCTGCGCTGTCCCATCCGGAGATCGCGTTCACGCTCATCCGGGACGGCAAGCAGGTGTTTGCGACCGACGGCAGGGACAAGCTGCTCACGCCGGTTTTCGCAGTGTTCGGCAAGGAAATGACTGCGAACATGATCGAGGTGCCGCGCACCGAGCGCAACGGCATGACGGCCTATGGCTATATCGTCAAGCCGCACGCCGGCCGGCCCAACCGGTCGATGCAGCACTTTTTCGTCAACGGGCGCTATGTCAAAAGCCGTCTGATGCAGGCGGCGCTCGAAGAGGCCTACCGCAATGCCATCATCACGGGCAAATACCCTTCAGGCGCGGTGTTCCTCGAACTGCCGCTTTCGGCGGTGGACGTCAACGTGCATCCGGCCAAGACCGAGGTCAAATTTTCGCAGGAAAAACCGGTGTTCGAGGCGATCTATGTGGCGTGCAAGAACGCGCTTGCGGCGAACGACAACATGCCGCGCATCGAACACAAGGAAAAAGCAGCGCCCCGGGTGCAGGAGGACGAAACGGTATTCCGGCAGGAGCGCTTTGCTGTGGCGCGTCCGGCGGAACCCGCACCGCCCGCAAAGCCTGCACCCGGACCGGCGGACAATGTGCCGGATCTGGAGGACTTCTTTGTCGCCGTACCGCCGCGCGCGGAAAGGCCGCGGGGATACGGCAGCTATGCAGCGGCGCCCCGCATCCTGCAGGACGAACCGCAGCGGCTGTTCCATCCGGTGGAAAAAACCGCTCCGGAGCAGGAGCCGGTGCAGGATATGCCGGCTTCCGGATCTGCTGCATCGGCGGCGGGCAAGCCGCAGGCCGAGCAGTACAAGCTGGAACCGCTGGACACCGGGGCGCGCGTGATCGGCGAGTGCTTTCACACCTATCTGATCGCGGAGGATGCGGACGGGCTGATCCTGATCGACAAGCATGCGGCGCACGAGCGGATTTTGTTCAACAAGCTGCGTGCGGAGACCGAGATCCCCCAGCAGGAGCTGCTCACGCCGGTCATCGTCGAGCTGACCGGGGAGGAGGCGGCAGCCATCCAGTCCCAACTGGAGGATATCCGCAAGGCGGGCTTTTCCATCGACCCATTCGGGGACAACAGCTTTGCGGTGCGCAGTGTGCCGGCCTATCTGGACAGCGGCGATGTGCAGAGCGTGATCGGCGAGCTGGCGGAAAAAGCGATGGACAGCCGCGCGACCGTACCCGACCGGCTGGATGACCTCATCCATACGGTGGCCTGCAAGGCGGCCATCAAGGCGGGAAAAGCGACCAGTCTGCCCGAATTGCAGGACCTGTGCGACCGGGTGCTTTCGGACGAAAATGTGCGCTCCTGTCCGCACGGCAGGCCGACCACGGTGCGGCTGACCAAGTATGAGCTGGACAAGCTGTTCAAGCGCGTCAATCAATGATACAAACGGAGAGAACTGTATGGAAAACCGCCTGATCTGCATCTGCGGCCCGACCGCAAGCGGAAAAACTGCATTATCGGTCGCGCTGGCGCAGCGGCTGCATACCGAGATCATCTCGGCAGATTCCATGCAGATCTACCGCGGGATGGACATCGGCACAGCCAAGCCGACCGAGGCGGAGCGCTGCGGCGTGCCGCATCATCTGCTGGATATCTGTGACCCGGGCGAGCCGTTTTCCGTCGCGCGGTATGTCGAGCTGGCGGACGCCGCAGCGCAGGATATCCTGCGCCGCGGTATGATCCCGGTCGTGGCGGGCGGCACGGGCCTGTATATGGATGCGCTGATCGAATGCAGCACGTTCACCGGGGACGAGACCGACCTGTCCATCCGGGAAAAATATCAGCGCATGGCGGCGGAGCAGGGAAACATTGCGGTGCATGAATGCCTGCGGCAGGTCGATCCCGAGGGCGCGGCGCGGCTGCATCCCAACAATCTCAAGCGCGTCATCCGCGCGATTGAGGTCTACGAGCAGACCGGCATGACGCTGGATGCGTTCAACCGCCTGCACAAGCGGCCGGCGCCCAAGTATCAGGCGATCAAGATCGGCGTCTGCCCGGCGGAGCGTCAGGTGCTGTATGAGCGCATTGACAAGCGGGTCGATCAGATGCTGGCGGACGGCCTGCTGGACGAGACCCGACGTCTACTGGAGCGCGGCGTGCTCGCCGGTACGGCGGCGCAGGCGATCGGCTACAAGGAGCTGCTTGGCTTCCTGCAGGGCGAACAGCCGCTGGAGGAATGCGTTGCGCTGCTCAAGCAGCGCAGCCGCAATTATGCAAAAAGACAGCTGACCTGGCTGAAAAGGGATGACAATATCCATTGGATTTATTATAATAGAGGGGAGGAGCTTCCCCTCGTGTTACAGGAAGCGACAAAATATCTGCAAAATCACGGTGTACAATAAAATCCAGAATCTGTTAATCTGGAGGTATTATTGTGCGAAACGAAATCAATTTGCAGGACAGGATGCTGTGTGCGCTGCGCCAGCAGGGACAGGCTGTGACCGTCTTTCTGACAAACGGCTATCAGATGCGCGGGATCGTCCGCGGGTTTGACAGCTTTGTTGTGATCATGGAGAGCGACGGCAAGCAGCAGATGATATACAAACACGCAATATCCACTCTGGTGCCCCAGCACCGCGTCGATCTGTATGCCCCGCGGGAGGAGCGCGCTGCAGAGTGAAATACATAAGAGGGCCGATATGGAGCAGGCAAAGCAAAACAACCAAAAACACAATAGGAAACCTACCCGGCCGAACCGGCGCGCGGTTTTTCTGATCGCTGCAGCTGCCCTGGCCGTTTATCTGGTCATTGTCGTTATCAGCGCGTTTTCCAACGTGCGGGAAACCGAGCCGGCGGTCCATGTGTCGGTAAACGACAGCTTTATGTCGACCGGCTGGTTTTTCCGGGATGAGCAGACCGTCAGCGGCAGTGCGTCCGGCTCGGTCAAGCATGTCGTATACAGCGGCGAGCGCGTGCAGCAGGACGCTGCGCTGGCCCTTGTATATGCGGATGAGCAGTCGCTGGCGCTGAGCCGCGAGATCGAGCCGCTGGAAAATCGGATCCGACTGCTGGACAGCGCGCTGGAAACCGTGGGGAACACCTCGGACTCCGCCAATGTGGATCAGATGATCACGCTGACGATTCAGCAGATGGCGGATCAGGCCAAGACCGGGCAGGGGAACGGGATGTCTTCCTCGGCGGATACGCTGCGCACCCTGTCGCTGCAAAGCGTGTCCTCCAGCGTTGACACCCTTGACATCCAGTCCGAGCGGGATGCGCTGGAAGCCGAGCGCGCAGCGCTGGAGCAGCAGCTGTCCGGTCAGACGACCGAGCTGACCGCGCCGATCTCGGGCTATTATTCCGAGGTCGTGGACGGCTACGAAAATGTGCTGACGCGTGCGGCTTTGGAAAACCTCACGCTGGGCGAGTTCCGCACGCTGACGCAGAGCCCGGAAAAGGTCGATGCAGGGCAGGTGCTCGGCAAAATGATCCAGGGCTTTACCTGGTATCTGGCTGCCGAGATCCCGACCGAACAGGCCGACCGGCTGAGCGAGGGACAGGATCTGCGCGTCAACTTCACGCAGGCGTCGCTCGAAACGCCGGTCAGCGTGTATTCGATCATCCGGGAGCACGGCAGCGATACCGCGCTGCTCGTGCTCGAGGGCACGGAGTTCAACAGCGAAATGGTCTCCATGCGGGAACAGCCGGTCGAGATCATTCTGGCGACTTATTCCGGTCTGAAGGTGCCCAAGTCTGCGGTACGCATTGAGGAAAGCACCAATAGCGATGGGACGACCACGCAGCGGACGGTGGTCTACATCCTCAGCGGCGGCGTGGAGAAATCCAAGATCATCAATCCGCTGTATGAGGCGGAGGATTATTATGTCGTAGAGCAGAGCGCTACCAATTGGGACATGCTGGTTGAAAACGACCAGATCGTTGTCCGCGGCAGAAATCTGCAAAATAATATGGTGGTGAGATAATATGACAGAGCAGGAAAAAATCGAACTCAGGGACCGGATCCAGTCGGTGCAGGAGCGCATTGCCCGCGCGGCGGAGCAGGCGGGACGAAAACCGGAGGACATCATCCTGGTTGCCGCCTCGAAGATGAACAATGCCGAGCGCGTGCAGGCGGCGATCTCTGCCGGCATTCGCGTGTGCGGTGAAAACCGCGTACAGGAGCTGCTGGAGAAATACGAGCAGAACGCCTATCAGGGCGCGGATCTGCAGTTCATCGGCACGCTGCAGACCAACAAGGTCAAATATCTGATCGGCAAGGTGTCGCTCATCCAGTCGGTCGGTTCGGTGCATCTGGGTGAGGCGATCGCCAAGGAGGCGGCCAAGCACGGCGTATGTCAGGATATCCTGCTGGAGGTCAATATCGGCCGCGAGGCAGCCAAGAGCGGCCTGCCGCCCGAGGAACTGGACGAGGCGATCGCCCGGTTGAGTGAAAAAAAGTCGCTCCATATCCGCGGATTGATGGCAATTCCTCCCATTGCGGATGAATTCACAAAAAACTTGGGCTATTTCAATGAAATGCAACAAGTATTTGTTGACAACTTGACAAAAAAATACGATAATGTAGATATGGATTATTTGTCGATGGGTATGACAAATGATTTTGAAACGGCGATAGCGTGCGGTGCGAACATGGTGCGCATCGGCACGGCGATCTTTGGGGCACGTCCGTATCAGATCGTCTCGCCTTAAAACATAAGGAGGAACTGTGCATGGGTTCGATCAAAGGCTTCATCGATTGGGTGAAAGGCGAGGACGTCGAGGACGAGTACGAAGAGGAAATGCCCCGGCAGCGTGCCGAGGAACCTGCGATGAGCGGTACTGCTTCGTCCTATGACCGTTCATATGAGCGCTCTTACGACCGTTCGTATGACACTGCGCCCGTGGAATCGTCTTCGTCCCGCCGCGGGAATAGAGTGGTCAACATCAATACGACGACGCAGCTGGCGGTCGTTCTGGTCAAGCCGGACCGGTTTGAAAATGCTGCGGAGATCGCCGACCATCTGAAGGACAAGCGCACGGTCGTGCTCAATCTCGAGCAGACCAACAAGGACATTGCCAGAAGACTGGTGGATTTCCTCAGCGGCGTGGCTTACGCCAATGAGGGCAAGATCAAAAAGGTTGCGAACAGCACCTATATCATCACCCCTTATAACGTCGATATCATGGGGGACCTGATCGATGAACTGGAAAGCAGCGGCATGTATTTTTAAGGATGCGCTGCTGTGAATACGGTCGTGGTTTATCTGGTAAGCAGCCTGCTGAGCATTTTGGAGTTCCTGTTTTTGGCGCGCGCTGTCATGAGCTGGTTTGCGCAGGGCAGCGGGTCCAAGGTATATGAATTCCTGTGCCTCGCCACCGAACCGCTGATCCAGCCGTTCCGCGCGCTGCTCAGTCGTGTGGACGCACTGCGGAACAGCCCGATCGACTTTGCGTATCTGCTCGCGTTTCTGGTGCTGGTTGCTTTGGAAGAGATTTTGTACATGCTTTAAGTCCGCCTGACAGACGGCAAACGAAGTGGCCGGGTGCAGCCCGGCCATTTTCCCGTAAGTAAGGCAAAAAGATTGTAACGGAGGAATTTTGATATGACGGTGCAGGAAATTCAGGAGATCGGCTTTGAAAAAGCGGTTTTCGGCGGCTATGATATGAAGTCGGTCGATACCTTCCTGGAAAAGGTTGCGGAGGAGTTTGCGGCCATGCAGAAGGAAAACGCCGCGCTCAAGTCCAAGATGAAGGTCCTGGTCGATAAGATCGAGGAATACCGCGGCCGTGAAGATAACATGGGCCGCGTGCTCAACATTGCGGAGGAAACGCTCAAGCGCGCCAAGGAAGAGGCGGACGGCATGGTCGCCAAGGCCAAGGAGGAAGCGGACCGCATTGTTGCCTCGGCCAAGAGCGAGACCGACAACAAGCTCAAGAACACGCAGTCGGAGATCGACAGCGAGACCAAAAAGCTGGAGGCGGCGCGCAAGTCGACGGTCGAATTCGTCGCGCGCGTTTCCGCGGCGTATCAGTCGCAGGCCAAGGCGCTGGTCGAGCTGGCCAAGTCGGAGAATCTGGTCCACAACGAGCCGGCCAAGCAGCAGGCCGAGGAGCCTGCCGCGCCTGCGCAGCAGGAGCAGCCGCAGGTCGAGGCGGACGAGCCGGTGGCGGCTGAGGACGCCACGCGCAAATTTGACTTCGGCGAGCTCAAGTTTGGCGCGGACTACGATCCCAAGAAAGTAAAGTAACATCGAAAGGACTGAAGACTGCACAATGCAGCAGGATTATAACCATACCATCAATCTGCCCAAGACAGAGTTCCCCATGCGCGCCGGTCTGCCCAAGCGTGAGCCGGGCTTTTTGGAGAACTGGGAAAAGGATGACCTTTATCACGAACTGATGAAGAAAAACGAGGGCAAGCCCCTCTTCATCCTGCATGACGGCCCTCCGTATGCAAACGGCAATCTGCATATGGGCCATGCGCTCAATAAGATCCTCAAGGACTTCATCCTGCGCTCGCGCAATATGCTGGGCTATCAGGCGCCGTATATCCCGGGCTGGGATACGCACGGCCTGCCGATCGAGCGTCAGGCGATCAAGGCCTACGGCATGGATCGCAGCAAGGTGTCCACCGCGGAGTTCCGCTCCAAGTGCGAGGAGTTCGCACACGAGCACGTCAACACCCAGCGCACCGAATTCAAGCGTCTGGGCGTTATCGGCGACTGGGATCGCCCGTATCTGACCCTGACCCATGATTATGAGGCGGCGCAGATCGAGATTTTCGGCGAGATGGCCAAGCGCGGCTATATTTACAAGGGCATGAAGCCGGTTTACTGGTGCCCGCACGACGAGACCGCGCTCGCTGAGGCGGAGATCGAGTATCAGGATGAGCCTTGCTCCTCGATCTATGTCAAGTTCCATGTGACTGACGACAAGGGCGGCAAGATCGCCGCTATCACCGGCGGTCTGGATAACGTATACTTTGTGATCTGGACCACGACGACCTGGACCCTGCCGGGCAACCTGGCGATCTCGGTCAATCCGGTGTTTGAATATGATCTGGTCAAGGTGCCCTCGGGCGAGATCTATGTGCTCGCCAAGGAGCTGGTCGAGGCGGTCATGCAGGCGGCCAAGATCGATTCCTGGGAAGTGCTCGGCACGCTGATGGGCTCGGATCTGGAGCTGATGCGCACCAAGCATCCGATCATGGACCGCGAGAGCATCGTCATCTGCGGCGACCACGTCACGCTGGACGCCGGCACGGGCTGCGTTCACACGGCGCCGGGCTTTGGTGCGGACGACTTTGTCGTCTGCCAGAAGTACGACATCCCGATCATCGTGCCGGTGGACGGCAAGGGCATGACCACTGCGGACGCGGGCAAGTACGCAAACATGTACTACGAAAAGACCACGCCCATCATTCTGGATGACCTCAAGGATTGCGGCGCGCTGCTGGCGATCGAGGAGATCGTGCACAGCTATCCGCACTGCTGGCGCTGCAAGAACCCGATCATCTTCCGCACGACCGAGCAGTGGTTCTGTTCGGTGGATGCGCTCAAGGATGATGCGGTCAAGGCCTGCGAGCAGATCCAGTGGATCCCCGCGTGGGGCGAGGAGCGCATGACCTCGATGATCCGCGAGCGCTCGGACTGGTGCATTTCCCGCCAGCGTGTCTGGGGCGTGCCGATCCCGATCTTCACCTGCAAGAAGTGCGGCAAGCCGCTGGTCAATGAGCAGACCATTCAGATCGTAGCTGATCTGTTCCGCGAAAAGGGCTCGAACGCCTGGTTTGATCTGGATCCGTCCGACATCCTGCCGGCGGACATCAAGTGTGAATGCGGCTGCGGCGAGTTCGATAAGGAAACCGACACCATGGACGTCTGGTTTGACTCGGGTTCGTCCTGGCGCGCGGTCATCGAGAACCGCGAGCATCAGCCCACGCCGGTGGATGTTTATCTGGAGGGCAACGATCAGTACCGCGGCTGGTTCCAGTCGTCCATGCTGACCTCGATCGCGACGCAGGGCAAGGCGCCGTACAAGACGGTCATCACCCACGGCATGATCGTGGACGAGGAGCGCCAGAAGATGTCCAAGTCGCGCGGCAACGGCATCGCGCCGGAGGATATCCTGAATCAGTATGGCGCGGACGTGATGCGCCTTTGGGTCGCGTCCTCGGATTACCGTCAGGATATGCGCATTTCCAAGGACATGCTCAAGCATCTGTCCCAGAATTACCTGAAGATCCGCAATACGGCGCGTTATATGCTGGGCAACCTGTTTGATTTTGACCCCAAGACCGATTTGGTCGCCTATGCGGATATGCCGGAGCTGGATCAGTGGGCGCTCATGCGGCTGAACGATCTGGTCGCCAAGGTGCGCGAGGGCTATGAGACCTACGAGTTCCACACGGTCTTCCATGCGATCCATAACTTCTGCGTGGTCGATCTGTCCAACTTCTATCTGGATGTGATCAAGGACCGCCTGTACTGCGATGAAACGGCCGGCCTGAGCCGCCGCTCTGCGCAGACCGCGATGTACCGCATCCTGAGCGCGCTCGTGCGCATGCTCTCGCCGATCCTCTGCTTCACGGCGGATGAGATCTGGCAGGCCATGCCGCACACGGCGGAGGATGA
>CALWJG010000011.1 GCA_944380945.1 uncultured Agathobaculum sp.
CTATGCTTTTCTGCAAAACGGAGACATTCTCCATTTTCCATTATCCATTCTCCATCGCCGTCTGCTGCCCCGCCTCAACAATGGTATTGATGATGCTGTTGGAGACCAGAAAGCCCTTTTCCGTCAGGCGCCAGCGGGTGCCCTGATGGGCGACCAGCCCGCTGCCCAGCAGGCTGCGGAAGGCTTCCTCATAGGGCGTGGAGTCGATGTTATAGCGTTTTTCCAGCTCGAGGAAGTCCACGCCGTCCGCCGTGCGCAGGCGCACCATCAGGTATTCGCCCTGCCGCTGGAAGGACGGCACCTCCTCCTCGTCCCGCAGGATGTCCTCGCCGTTGATGTACGCCTTGATATCGCGGGCAAAGGCGAAGCGCCGGCCGTTCATAAACGAGTGCGCCCCCGGCCCGAGGCCGAGGTACTCGGACAGGTCCCAGTATTTCATATTGTGCCGCGAGCGGAAGCCGGGCTTGGCGAAATTCGAGATCTCGTAATGCTCAAACCCGTTTTTGCGCAGCAGCTCGCACATGGCGAGGTAGGTATCCGCCTGCGCGTCGTCATCCGGCAGGGCCGGATTCTCACGCCCCATCCTTGTCGCCGGCTCGAGCTTGAGCCCGTAGCACGACAGATGTCTGGGCCCGAGCGCCAGACACTGCTCGACCGAATCCAGAAACATCTCCTGTGTCTGGCCGGGCAGGCCGTACATCAGGTCGAGGCTGATGTTCGCAAAGCCCTTTGCCCGCGCGAGGTCGACCGCGTCCTTCGCCTGCTGGAAGGTGTGGATGCGCCCGATCTTTTTCAGCTCCTCGTCGTGCGCGGACTGCACGCCGAACGACAGGCGGTTCACGCCCTGCTTTTTCATCATGTCGAGCACCTTTTTATCCGTGCTCTCCGGATTGCACTCGACCGTGATCTCCGCGTCGTCCGCCAGCGGGAACTTGCTGCGCACCTCCTGCAGGATACGGCCCAGATACTTGGGCCCGAGGCAGGTCGGCGTGCCGCCGCCGATGTAGACCGTGTCCACCGTGTAGCCGCTGCATGTCCTGCCGTATTCGCGGATGTGGCCCAGCAGCGCGGAGACGTAGCCGCGCATCAGGTCGCGGTCGGTGACCGAATAAAAATCGCAGTAGCCGCACTTGCTCACGCAGAACGGGATGTGGAGATACAGCCCGAGCGGCCGGTTCCGATAACTAAATCTGCTCATTTTTCCTCATCCAGCTTCAGCACCGCCATGAACGCCTCGGTCGGGATCTGCACCGTGCCGAGCGAGCGCATCTTCTTCTTGCCTTCCTTCTGCTTTTCGAGCAGCTTCTTCTTGCGCGTGATGTCGCCGCCGTAGCACTTGGCGAGCACGTCCTTGCGCAGCGCCTTGACCGTCTCGCGGGCGATGACCTTGCCGCCGATCGCGGCCTGGATCGGCACCTCAAACAGCTGGCGCGGGATGTTCTCCTTGAGCTTTTCGCAGATGCGGCGCGCGCGGCCATAGGCCTTTTCGCGGTGCACGATGAAGGACAGCGCGTCCACCTGATCGCCGTTCAAAAGCATATCCACCTTGACCAGATCGCTCGGCCGGTAGTCGAGGAACTCATAGTCGAGCGAGGCATAGCCCTTGGTGCGCGCCTTGAGCGCGTCGAAAAAGTCGTAGATGATCTCATTGATCGGCATTTCGTAATGCAGCTCGACCAGATTGGCGTCCAGATACTGCATGTCCTTGAACACGCCGCGGCGGTCCTGACACATGGGCATGATGTTGCCGACAAACTCCTGCGGGGTCATGATCGCGGCCTTGACGAAGGGCTCGCGCGCCTCCTCGATCAGGCCGGGGTCGGGATAATCGTGCGGGTTGTCGCAGTGGACGGTCTCGCCGTCGGTCTTGACGATCTCATACACGACCGAGGGCAGCGTGGTGACCAGATCGAGGTCGAACTCGCGCTCGAGGCGCTCCTGAATGACCTCCATGTGCAGCATGCCGAGGAAGCCGCAGCGGAAGCCGAAGCCCAGCGCGACCGAGCTTTCCGGCTCAAAGGACAGCGCCGCGTCGTTGAGCTGCAGCTTTTCCAGCGCGTCGCGCAGGTCGGGATATTTGGAGCCGTCCTCGGTGTAGATGCCGCAGAACACCATAGGCTGCGCCGGGCGGTAGCCGGGCAGCGCCTCCGCGGTCGGTCGGGCGGCCTCGGTGACCGTATCGCCCACGCGGGTGTCGGACACGGTCTTGATGGACGCGGTGAAGTAGCCGACCTCGCCCGCGCGCAGCTCCTGCTGAGGCGACAGGCCGAGCGGCAGCATGTAGCCGCATTCGAGCACCTGAAACTCCGCGCCCGTGGCCATCATTTTGACCTTCATGCCCGGGCGGACGCAGCCGTCCATCAGGCGCATATATACGATGACGCCCTTATAGGGGTCGTACTGGCTGTCGAAAATCAGCGCGCGCAGCGGCGCGTCCGGGTCGCCGGCAGGCGCGGGGATGTCGGACACGATGCGCTCGAGCACCTCGTGGATGTTGATGTTCATTTTGGCGGAGATCTCCGGGCTGTCCTCGGCCGGGATGCCGATGATGTCCTCGATCTCCTGCTTGACGCGCGGGGCGTCCGCCGCGGGCAGGTCGATCTTGTTGATGACCGGCACGACCTCCAGCCCCGCGTCGATCGCGAGGTAGGTGTTGCCCAGCGTCTGCGCCTCGATGCCCTGCGCCGCGTCCACGACGAGCAGCGCGCCCTCGCACGCGGCGAGCGAGCGCGACACCTCGTAGTTGAAGTCCACATGGCCCGGCGTGTCGATCAGGTTCATCTCATAGGTCTCGCCGTCGTCCGCCTCGTATTCCATGCGCACCGCGCGCGCCTTGATCGTGATGCCGCGCTCGCGCTCGAGGTCCATATTGTCCAGCAGCTGTTCCTCCATCTCGCGCTGGGACACGGCCTTGCACTGCTCGAGCAGGCGGTCGGCCAGCGTCGATTTGCCGTGGTCAATATGCGCAATAATGGAGAAATTTCTGATATGCTCACGATTTTTCACGCAGGAAGCTCCTTCTCTGTTCCGTAATTGCAATACAGGGTTATTATAGCACGTCCGCGCCCGTCTCACAAGATTGCATTTTGCATAACCCGCGCCCCCGCGGCCGGGCCGCGCCGCTGTTTTTTCACAAATTTGATCTGGCCTTGCTTTGGATTTCATCCGTCTGCTGTATACTGGTAACCGGTCACAAAGCCACAAATCTTTCTCTTTTCTTTTATACTCTTCCCAAGGGCAGGGGCGGCACGATGCGATGGCATCCGCCGCCCCTGTCCGCCGCTGCGGACGGTTTTATGCGTCTGCGGCGGAGGGCTGCTTGCGCAGTCTGTCAAAAAATGCTTGCATTCTGCGCGCTGCGGGTATATACTTTATTTCAGCGAAACGGTAAACCGTTTTGCACAACCGAATAACAGGATTCTTCAGGGCAGGGTGCGATTCCCTACCGGCGGTACAGCCCGCGAGCGGACGCCTTTTGGCGGATGCAGGATTCGGTGAAACTCCGAGGCCGACAGTATAGTCTGGATGAAAGAAGAATGTGCGGAAAGGCGGATTGCAATATCCGTTTCCGTTTGTTTGCTGTTCTGAAATGCCGCAGGGTGTTTCAGATTTTTTGTTTTCATGCGGCATTTTTGCAGCGTCCCGAGGATCCTCTCTTCGGGACGTTTTTTATTTGCCGAGGTGGTTTATTTGCAGGAAAAAGATCAGGAATACATGCGCCGAGCGCTGGCGCTGGCCGCGCGCGGCGCGGGCCGCGTCTGCCCCAACCCGATGGTCGGCTGCGTGATCGTCCGGGACGGCCGCGTGATCGGCGAGGGCTGGCACGAGCACTGCGGCGGCCTGCACGCGGAGCGCAACGCGCTGAAAAACTGTGCGGAGGACCCGGCGGGCGCGGACCTCTACGTCACGCTCGAGCCGTGCTGCCACTGGGGCCGCACGCCGCCCTGCACGGATGCCATCATCGAGCGCCGGATCGGCCGCGTGTTCGTCGGCTGTCTGGACCCCAACCCGCTCGTCGCGGGCAAGGGCGCGCAGATCTTGCGCGACGCGGGCATCCCGGTCGAGACCGGCGTGTGTGAGGAGGAATGCCGGCGTCTCAACGAGGTGTTCTTCCACTATATCACCCACAAGACGCCCTTTGTGGTGCTCAAATACGCCATGACGCTGGACGGCAAGATCGCCGCCCGCACCGGGGACAGCCGCTGGGTGACCGGCGAGGCCGCCCGGGCGCACGTCCACGAGACGCGCAACCGCCTGACCGGCATCATGGCCGGCGTGGGCACCGTGCTGGCGGACGACCCGCTGCTCACCTGCCGCCTGCCCGAGGGCCGCGACCCGGTGCGCATCATCTGCGACAGCCACGCGCGCACCCCGCTGGGCAGCCGGATCATCTGCTCGGCGCGCCATGTGCCGACGTTCATCGCCGTCACAGCTTGGAATGACCGCGCCGCCGCGCTCAAGCGGGCGGGCGCGCACATCCTGCTGTGCGAGGCGGACGCGCAGGGCCGCGTCTCCCTGCCCGACCTGATGCGCCAGCTCGGCGCCCTGCAGCTGGACAGCATCCTGCTCGAGGGCGGCGCGGCGCTCGCGTTTTCCGCGCTCGAGGCGGGCATCGTGCGCAAGGTGCAGGCGTACATCGCGCCCAAGCTGATCGGCGGCGCGGACGCCAAGACCCCGGTCGGCGGCGCGGGCTTTGCGCGCATGGCGGACGCGCTGCCGCTCACCGGCCTGACCGTCACCCGGCTGGGCGAGGATATTCTGCTGGAGGGGGATCTGCCATGTTCACCGGCATCATCGAAGAAATAGGCGCGGTGCGCCGCATCGAGCGCGGCGCCAAAGGCGCGCGGCTGACCATCGCCGCCAAAACCGTGCTCGAGGGCACCAGGATCGGCGACAGCATCGCGACAAACGGCGTGTGCCTGACCGTCACCGATCTGACCGCGGACAGCTTTTCCGCGGATGTGATGGCCGAGTCCCTGCGCCGCTCGGGACTGGGCGCGCTGCAGGCCGGCTCGCCGGTCAACCTCGAGCGCGCGATGCCGCTGGACGGCCGCTTCGGCGGGCACATCGTCTCCGGCCATATCGACGGCACGGGCACGCTCGCGTCCCTGCGTCGGGAGGACAACGCGGTCTGGCTGACCGTGCGCGCCGCCCCTTCCCTGCTGCGGTACATTGTGGAAAAGGGCTCGGTCGCGATCGACGGCGTCAGCCTGACGGTCGCCGCGGTGGATGGGACCGGGTTTTCGGTCTCGATCATCCCGCACACGGGCGCGCAGACCATCCTGCTCGGCAAAAAACCGGGCGACACGGTCAACCTCGAGTGCGACGTGATCGGCAAATACGTCGAAAAGCTGCTCGGCCCCTATGGGCAGGCACAGGGCGGCATCACCATGGAATTTTTGGCCCAAAACGGCTTTTAGGAGGAAAAGGATATGAACAATCTGGTCGAACAGGCGCTGCGCGACCTGCGGGCGGGCAAGATGGTGCTCGTCATCGACGACCCTGACCGCGAGAATGAGGGCGACCTGATCTGCGCGGCAGAATTCGCCACCACGGAAAACGTCAACTTCATGGCGTCCTACGCCAAGGGCCTGATCTGCACGCCCATGTCGGGCGCGCTGGCGGACGCCCTCGGCCTGCCGCCCATGGTGGAGGACAATACGGACAACCACGAGACCGCCTTCACGGTCTCCATCGACTACAAGGACACGACCACTGGCATCTCGGCCGAGGAGCGCGGCCTGACCGCCCGCATGTGCGTGGCGGACGGCGTCAAGCCGACCGACTTCCGCCGCCCGGGCCATATGTTCCCGCTGCGCGCGGTCGAGGGCGGCGTGCTCAAGCGCTCGGGCCACACCGAGGCGACGGTCGACCTGTGCCGTCTGGCAGGGCTCAGGGAATGCGGCCTGTGCTGCGAGATCATGCGTGAGGACGGCACCATGATGCGCACGACCGAGCTCAAGCAGTTCGCGCAAACGCACGGCCTGACCCTGCTCTCGCTCGCGGACATCATCGCCTACCGCCGCCAGACCGAAACGCTGGTCGAGCGCGTGGCGTGCGCCAAGTTCCCCACGCGGTACGGGCAGTTTATGATCTACGGCTATGTCAACAAATTAAACGGCGAGCACCATGTCGCCATGACCATGGGCGACGTGGGCAACGGCGAGCCCGTGCTCGGCCGCGTGCATTCGGAGTGCCTGACCGGCGATGCGCTCGGCTCGGCGCGCTGCGACTGCGGCGAGCAGTACGACGCGGCGATGAAGATGATCGCGCGCGAGGGGCGCGGCGTGCTGGTCTACATGCGGCAGGAGGGCCGCGGCATCGGCCTGATCAACAAGCTCAAAGCTTATGAATTGCAGGACCAGGGCATGGACACGGTCGAGGCCAACGTGGCGCTCGGCTTCCCGCCCGACCTGCGCGACTACGGCATCGGCGCGCAGATCCTGAGCGACCTCGGTGTGCACAAGCTGCGCCTGATGACCAACAACCCGACCAAGGTGGTCGGCCTGAACGGCTACGGCATCGAGATCGTCGAGCGCGTGCCCATCCAGATCGCGGCCAACCCGTATGACGCGTTCTACCTCAAGACCAAGCAGGTCAAGATGGATCACATGACCCACTATAAATAATCCATATCGATTATACTATTATATATAAAGATTCTGTCAATAAAGGAGCGAACCGAAATGAAAGTCATCGAAGGAAAACTGGTAGCCGGCAAGGGCAAATTCGCCATCGTCGCCTCGCGCTTTAACGAGTTCATCGTGTCCAAGCTGATCTCGGGCGCGGAGGACACGCTCGTGCGCCACGGCGTGGACACGGACGACATCACGCTCGTCTGGGTGCCGGGCGCGTTCGAGATCCCGCTGGCCGCGCAAAAGCTCGCGCAGTCGGGCAAGTACTGCGCCATCGTCTGTCTGGGCGCGGTCATCCGCGGCTCGACCTCGCACTATGACTATGTTTGCAACGAGGTCTCCAAGGGCATCGCGCAGGTGAATCTGACCACCGGCGTGCCGGCGGCCTTCGGCATCGTCACCACCGAGAACATCGAGCAGGCCATCGAGCGCGCCGGCACCAAGGCGGGCAACAAGGGCGCGGACGCCGCGCTCACCGCGCTCGAGCTGGCCAACCTGTTCCCCCAGCTGTAAAACGCGGCGATCTATACATTATATATACACATTGCTTAGAAAAGCGGTAATTTGACACAAAAAAAGCGGTGCTCCCTCCTTTGGGGAGCGCCGCTTGCTGCTCTCACTCGATGTTGAGCGCTTCGCGCAGCACATGCAGGCTGGCCAGATGGCCGTCCAGCATGGAGAGGGTCAGGTCCTCCATTTCCAGGGAAACCGCCCCATCGTAGCCGGACATGCGCACGACCGAGAAGAATTCCTTCCACCACTGCGCGTCATGCCCCGCGCCGACCGCGACATAGTTCCACGCGCGGCGCGCGAACGCGTCGATCGGCTTGGTGTCCAGCATGCCGTTGGGCTGCCAGTAGCGGCGCTCGGGCCGCGAATCCTTGCCGTGGATATGGTAGATCGCGCCGTGCTCGCCCAGCACGCGCGCGGCCTCGATCGGGTCGCCGCCCATCCAGAACAGGTGCGAGGGGTCGAGGTTCATGCCCACCATCGGGCCGACCGCCTCGCGCAGGCGCAGGCAGGTCTCCGGGTTATACACAAGCTGCATGCCGTGGTTCTCGAGCGCGATCTGCTCGATGCCGCAGTCGGCCGCCATTTTGACGATGTCCTTCCACATCGGGATGGCGACCTCGTTCCACTGGTAATCCAGGATCTCCTGCGTCTCGGGCGGCCACGAGGTCGTGATCCACACGGGCGTCTTATCGCCCTTGCAGCCCACGGGCAGGCCGCTCATCATCACGATCTTTTTGACGCCCAGCATGCGCGCCAGCTCGAACGTCTTTTTGGTGACGTCCATCTCCCTCTCATAGGCCAGCGGGTTGCCCGAGCAGTTGAGCGCGCAAAGCTCGAGCCCGCGGGCGCGCATCGCGTCGTACCATGCTTCGCGCGCGGTCTTGTCGCTGACCAGCCTGTCCAGATCGCAGTGCGGCGCGCCCGACCAGTTGCCCGTGCCGATCTCGAGCGCGGCGACCTTCTGCCCGACGCAGAAATCGAGCATCTGCTCATAAGGCATATCCAGTGTGCAGGTTTTGATTGCCAGTTTCATAGTCATTTTTCTCCCGTTCAGATTTGTACTGATTTTACCACACTGTAACCTTTATTCGCAAGGGATGTCTCCAAAATCTGCTCAAATGCGTAGCAAAATGACATACTTTTCACCCTGAATTTTGTTCAAAAAAACGAAAAAGGCACAATGCACATCCAGACTTTCTCATTTTGCTTCCCTTTCTTTGTAAACATGCACAAATCCCACCAAGGGCTTAGCACCATTAACGACAAAAATAACAACTAACACTTGCCAAAGTGGAGCGCATGCATTAAAATAGTAGCAGAACGTTGGAGCGTTCCACCCTCCTGCCATTCGGCAGGGAAAAATCATGGGCAGGTCATGCCGGCCGCTTTCGGGCAGCCGGTCCCTGCACGAAAAAAAGGAGAGAGGTTTATCATGAAGAAGAGACTACTGGCAATGCTGCTCACGGGCGCACTCTGCGCGAGCATGGCTGCTTGCAGCAGCGGCGGCGAGACCACCCAGCAGGGCGGCACCGAATCTGCTGATGGCGGCGACGGCGCTTCCTACAGCATCGACGTCATCCTGAAGACCACGGCGTCCGAGTACTGGCAGTACGTACAGGCCGGCGCTTTGGCGTACATGGCGGACAACCCGAACGTAAAGGTAGAAGTCAAGGGCGCTCCGTCCGAGACCTCCTATCAGGACCAGCTGAACATGATCCAGACCGACCTGGCCGGCGATTATGACGGTTACGTCATCGCCCCGCTGCAGGCTGACATGGTCGCGAACCTGGTAAAGGGCCAGACCAAGCCGATCGTCGCGGTTGACACCAAGATCGAGGCTCCCGAGGTCATTTCCTTCGTCGGTACCGGTAACGAATCCGCTGGCGCGCTGGGCGGCAAGGCTGCCGTAGAGGCTGCCAAGGAAGCCGGCTGGACCGAGATCAAGGCGATCGAGATCGCGGGCGTTCAGGGTGACACCACCAACACCGACCGTATGAACGGCTACAAGAAGGGCATCAACGAGGCCGGCGGCGAGTTCCTCGAGAGCGAGGTCCAGTACGCTGACGCGGTTGCTACCAAGGCTGTTGACGCGATGAACGGCATCATGTCCCGTCATCCGGAAGGCATCGCTATCATCTGCGCGAACAACGACGATATGGCGATCGCGGCTGCCAAGGCTGCCAAGGACTCCGGCAACGCTGCTTACGAGAAGACCATCTTCCTCGGCTTCGACGGCATCCAGTCCGCTTGCGACGCGATCCTCGACGGCCGCCTGACCATGTCCGTTGCTCAGCAGGGCTACGAGATGGGCTATGAGTCGGTTGCAACTGTCGTTGCAGCGCTCAACGGCGAAGAGGTCGAAGAGTTCGTTGACTCCGGTGCTTCCGTTGTCGACGCCAGCAACGCGCAGGAGCGCAAGGACACCCTGCAGGGTTACCTGGAGGCTCTGAAGGGCTGATCGCATCAACTCTATATCGGGTGTGAGTAGTTTCTAACGGTTGCATACGCCCCTGTATCAAGATTCCAAACAATCGAATACAGGGGCGTTGCTTTTTCAGACGATCCGGCGTGGCTGTCACTGCCGGAACAGGTATGCCTCAGCAACAGGCCGGCCGTGCCGAGAGCGGCTCCGGCCGAGGCAGTTACCGATCCCCCATCTCGGAGAAGAAAAGGTGATTATGCAATGAGTGAATATGTAGTAGAGCTGAAAAACGCGACCAAGCGGTTCCCCGGCGTTGTGGCTCTGAAGGGCATGAACCTCGCGGTCAAGCCCGGCGAGATCCTCGGCCTGATCGGCGAGAACGGCGCGGGCAAGTCGACACTCATTAAGGTCCTCACCGGCGTACATCAGGCGGACGAGGGTCAGATCTTTGTCGATGGCGTCGAGCAGCACTTCAGAGACCCGAACGATTCGGCGGCTGCCGGCATCGCATGTGTTTATCAGGAGCTGAATATCGAGAAGCTCCTCAGCATTACCGACAACATCTTTATCAACAAGTGGATCAAGGGCCCCGGCGGCCTGCTTGACTACCCGACCATGCACAAGAAGGCCAAGGAAGTCATGCTTTCCCTCGGTCAGGACGTTGACCCCACCAAGCCTGCGGGCAACTTTGGTATGGGCGTTCAGCAGATGATCGAGATCGCCAAGGCGGTCCTCATCAATGCAAAAATGATTATTATGGACGAGCCGACCTCTTCGCTCGGTGAAAAAGAGGTTGAGCAGCTGATGAAAACGTGCCGCGAGCTCCGCGACCGTGGCATCGGCATCGTCTTTGTATCGCACAAGCTGGAAGAGCTGTTTGAGCTGTGCGACCGCGTTACCGTTATCCGTGACGGTGAGTACATCTGGACCAAGAACGTAAGCGACACCAACAACGACGACCTGATCGCCGGCATGGTTGGCCGTACGCTTGAGAACCAGTTCCCGAAGGAATTCGGCACCAAGGGCGAGTGCTTCCTCAAGGCCGAGCATCTGGAAGAGGGCGGCGTGCTGTACGACGTCAGCTTCGAGGCCTACGGCGGACAGATCCTCGGCTTTGCCGGCCTGGTAGGCGCCGGCCGTACCGAGACCATGCGCGCGATCTTCGGCGCTGACCCGATCGACGGCGGCAAGGTCTATGTCCATGGCAAGGAAGTCAAGATCAAGACCCCGAGCGACGCCATCAAGGCTGGCATCGCGTTCCTGACGGAGGACCGTAAGGGACAGGGCCTCGTTCTGGCGCAGACCATCCGCACCAACCTCATTCTCGCCAACATGAAGGGCTTCAGCAAGGGCCTGTTCCTGGACGAGAAGAAGATCCTCGAGAGCGGCGAAGGCCACATCGCCTCGCTGCGCATCAAGACCCCGTCGATCGACGAGATCGTCGGCCAGCTGTCCGGTGGTAACCAGCAGAAGGTTGTTATCGGCAAGTGGGTCAACACCGATGCGGACATCTTCATCTTTGACGAGCCGACCCGCGGTATCGACGTCGGCGCCAAGGTTGAGGTTTACAACGTAATGAACGAACTGGTAAAACAGGGCAAGTGTGTTATCATGATTTCCTCCGAAATGCCTGAGATCCTCGGCATGAGCGACCGCGTCATCGTAATGCGCGGCGGCAAGGTCATGGCCGACGTCGATCGCGACAGCAAGCATTTCAATCAGGAAGATCTCATGAAGGCAGCATGGGGAGGTACTTTAGATGACTAAGACGAAGAAAAAGGGTAATTTTAATCAGCTCGGCGTACTGATCGCGTTGATCCTTCTGTGCGTCGTACTTTCTGTTGTAACCGGCGGCCGATTCCTCCGCCTGAACAACCTGATGAACGTACTTGATCAGACGGCGTTCAACGCTATGCTGGCTATCGGCATGCTGCTCTGCCTGATCACCGCCGGTATCGACCTGTCGGTTGGTGCAAACGCTGTATTCTGCGCTTGTATCGGCGGCATGCTCGTCCTGCGCGACGTTGACAATTCCTTTATCATCCTGATCGCGATCCTCGTTTGCGGCACCCTGATCGGCCTGATCAACGGCCTGCTGCTGACCCGTCTGCACCTCCCCCACCCCTTCGTATCCACTCTGGGTATGAAGAACTTCCTCTGGGGCATGGCGCTGCTGGTTACCGGCTCCTCGATGGTTTCCGGCTTCCCGGATGGCGTTATGTGGCTGGGCAGCAAGTCCGTCGCTGGCGTTAAGTTCAGCTTCATCCTGGTCATCATCCTCTACATCATCATGCACATCCTGCTGACCCGCACCTCGCTGGGCCGCTCGATCTTCTGCGTAGGCGGCAACCCGGAAGCGGCTCGTCTGTCCGGTATCCACTCCGACAACGTCCTGACCTTCTGCTACACGGTTTCCGGTTTCTGCGCGGCTCTGGCTGGTATCATCACCATCGGCCGTACCTCGATCTGCAACGGTACTGATGCGGTTCAGCCGTACGATACCGACGCGATCGCGGCCTGCATCATCGGCGGCGCTTCGTTCATGGGCGGCAAGGGCACCATGCTCGGCACCCTGCTTGGCGCGCTGATCATCGGCACCCTCCGCAACGGCTTCACTCTGCTGGCTGCTTCTTCGGCCATTCAGAACATCGTGCTCGGCCTGGTTATCATCGTCGCTGTATTCATCGACGTAACCCGTGAGCGCATGGAGGCGAAGGCTCGCCGTCTGGCTGCAAAGTAATCTCACTTTTGCATATCACGAAAAGGCTCCTGCTTCGGCAGGAGTCTTTTTCGCTGCAAAACACGCTTGCCGGCTTGCATTCCCCCCTTGCACCGGGCGGCGAATTGTGAGAGAATAATAACAGAATCCCGGCGTGCGCGCGGCCTGTCAGGCGGGCGCGGCGCCGATCGAAAAGGAGCGTTTTTCATGCTGAACATTGGTGTCATCGGCTGCGGCGCGATCGGCCGCGACCATATCCGCCGTCTGCACGATCTGGTGCCCGGCTGTCAGGTCGTCGCGTGCGCGGACTATTTCGAGGAAGCGGCGCGCAAGACCGCCGCGCAGTACGAGGGCCTGCGCGCCTACCAGACCGGCGAGGAGCTGATCGCCGCGCCCGAGGTGCAGGCGGTCGTCATCACGTCCTCTGACCCGAGCCACGCGGGCTATGTGCTCGAGAGCCTGAAATACGGCAAATACGTATTCTGCGAAAAGCCGCTGGCGCAGAACGCGGCGGACTGCGAGAAGATCATCGCGGCTGAGGTCGCGCACGGCAAGCGCCTGCTGCAGGTCGGCTTCATGCGCCGGTATGACCGCGGCTACGCGGAGATGAAGCGCATCATCGACTCGGGCGAGCTGGGCGCGCCGCTGATGATCCACGCCTGCCACCGCAACGTGTCCCAGCCGGACGGCTTCCAGACCGAGATGGGCGTGTCCAACGTCGCCATCCACGAGCTGGACATCTGCCGCTGGCTGCTCTCGGACGAATATGAGAGCGGTCAGGTGCTCAAGGTGCGCCAGTCCGCCTGCTCGACCAAGGGCTACGACAACCCGCAGATCGTGCTGCTTGAGACCAAGTCAGGCGCGCGCATCGATGTGGAAGTGCAGGTCGCGGACGCCTACGGCTACGACATCCAGTGCCAGGTCGTGTGCGAAAAGGGCACGGTCAACCTGCCCGACCCGTACGCGGTCGTCAAGCGCGCGGACGCCACCCGCTCCTTCCCCATCCTGACCGACTGGAAGGACCGCTTCATCGAGGCGTACGACATCGAGCTGACCCACTGGGTCAAGACGCTCGCCGAGACCGGCGCGCCGGACGGCCCCTCCGCGTGGGACGGCTACGCCGCCTGCGTGGCCGCGGACGCGCTCAACCGCTCGCGCGGCACCGGCCAGTTCCTGCCCATCCAGATGATGGACAAGCCCGACCTGTACAAATAACACAAATACCCGCATGAAAAACCGGCATGGTCTGCGATTGCAGGCCGTGCCGGTTTTTGGTATACTGGAAACAGAAAGGTGGGAATAATATGAAACTGATTTTCTGGGGCTTCCTGCTGGATTTTCTCGACTTCAATCTGACCCTCAACGGGTTTTCCATCGACATTCTGCCGGACTTTGTCGGCTGGCTGCTGGTGCTGTTCGGTGCGCGCCGGATGCGGGAGGAAAACGAGCGGTTTGCACGGATGCAGCCCGCTGCCGGCGTGCTGTTTGCCGTGTATCTGCTGTCGTTCCTGCTCCAGCCGTTCGGTTCGATCGATCTGGGAGGTTCCCTGCCCGCTGCGGCGCTGGTGCTGGCTGTCAATCTGGTGTTTGTCGCGCTCTATGCCTATGTGCTCTGGCAGCTGGTGCGCGCCATGCAGGAGATGGAAGAGCGCTATGGACGCGCCTTCGGCGCGCACGGCACGCGCACGGCTGTGATCGTCATTCTTGCGGTGATGCTGTTGGCGCCCCTCGTCGTCTGGCTGCCTTTCGGCTTTGCGCTGGCCATCCTGCTTTCGATCGGCTCGTTTGCCGCATTTCTCGTGCTGCTGGTGCTGCTGTGGCGCGCAGCCAAGGCCTATGACAGCCTGCACAGCGGCAGCGGCCCTTCGGATGGCAACAGCGAATACCATCCCGGCAGCGAGGATTGAACTGCATTTTTCATGCGCTTCCGTCCTCCTCTTTTAGAGAAAGAAACCGCTCTGGCGCGCAGCAACCGTCTGAGAGCATCCGAATACGCCCTGACACCCCGTCGGGCGGCGTCTACGGATCGCTCATGTTTTCCTCTCCTGCCGCTGTTTTCTCCGCTTGTGCATCCGAATCACAACACAGGCTGCACCAATCAGCAAAGCGACAGCTGCTGCGACCGCTGCGCGGATATCATATTCCGCCAGTCCCTCGATTTTAACGTGCGCAAGCAGCTCCTGCATCTGCGGATAGGTCCAGCTTTGGTTTTCCTCCAGCGTCACAGTCTGCACGCCGCTCTCATCGTCCATGCCCTCGACCGTTATCTCCGCCTGCGTCAGGCAGACGACCTCGGCGATCGTGCCATCCCGGATGCAGACTGCCAGAGCCGCACCCGAGCCCGGCAGTGCGCCGACCAGATAGATCTGGTCGGCCTTGATCCCCGCCTGCTGCACCTTGTCCGCCAAGCTGTCTCCCACATCGCAGAATTCCACGGATGCAAAGCCCCATTCCCCGTTTTCTTCCTGCGCCATACCGACGATCATCAGCCGTCCGGGCACCTCGACCGGCACATACCAGACAAAATCCTTTTGTGCGCGAATCTGTGCCTCAAACGCCTCTGCGGTCGTGATCTCCGGGGCAAAAAATCCATCGGCCGGATAAAACGGATACGCCTCTGACAGGTCGATATCCGCCTCATCAATCGTCGGCAAACCTTCCTCCTGCAAAACGCCATTCAGCACAGGCACAATATTCGGGACCTCCGCCTGAATCGGCTCGTATTCCCCTGTTTCGGACAGACGCACCAGCCCGTCGGAGGCTGCATGCGATGTGCCCGGTAGCAACAAAACCACGGCCAGCAGCACCAAAACCTTTCGCAGTGTTTTCAAATCCCTCATCCTCCTTTTCCGGCTATACGACAGCCGTCCGCTCACCTGTTTTCGCCCCACACCGGATTCACATTATGCTACAACAACCATAACACGCCATATATTTTCTGTCAACCTGATTGCTTTATTGTGAGTCCGTGTCAACACAAAGCCCCCGTATTCATCGAATACGGGGGCTTAACGATTTGATATTACTTTTCGCTGAACGCGTCCTTGACCTTATCCCAGAAGCCCTTGCGTTTGGACTGGTTCTCGTCGGTCGAGGACTCCTCAAACTCGCGCAGCAGGCGCTTCTGCTTGTCGGACAGGTTTTTCGGCACCTCGATGTTGACGCGCACATACTGGTCGCCGCGGCCGCGGCCGCTCACGTTCTGGATGCCCTTGCCCTTCATGCGGAACACCGTGCCGGTCTGCGTGCCCTCGGGCACCTTGTATTCCACGCGGCCGTCGATCGTCGGCACGCGAAGCGTATCACCCAGCGCGGCCTGCGCAAACGAGATCGGGATCTCGACGTAAACGTCCTGCCCCTCGCGGGTGAAGATCGGGTGCGGCCGGATGGACACGGTCACGAACAGGTCGCCCGCCGGGCCGCCGTTGACGCCCGCATTGCCCTGCCCGCGCTGCTGGATGGACTGGCCGTCGTCGATGCCGGCCGGAATGTTGACCTTGAACTTGCGCTGCTTGCGCACACGGCCCTGCCCGCCGCACTTGCTGCACGGCTTGCGGATGATCTTGCCCGTGCCGCGGCAGTTGGGACACGCGGACTGCGTCTGGAACATGCCGAGCGGCGTGCGCTGGGTCTGGGTCACCGTGCCGGTGCCGCGGCAGTTGGGACAGGTCTCCGGACTGGTGCCCTTGGCCGCGCCCGTGCCGCCGCATTCATCGCAGGTCTCGATGCGATTGAAGGAGATCTCCTTTTCGCAGCCGAAGGCCGCCTCCTCAAACGAGAGGATGACGTTCTGCCGGATGGATTCGCCGCGCTGCGGCGCGTTGCGGCGCTGCGAGCGCCCGCCGCCGAAGCCGCCGCCAAAGAACGAGCCGAACAGGTCGCCGAGGTCGCCCATATCGAACCCGCCGAAGCCGCCCGCGCCTGCGCCGCCGCCGTAATTCGGGTCGACGCCGGCAAAGCCGAACTGGTCATAGCGCGCGCGCTTGTCCTTGTCGGACAGCACCTCGTACGCCTCGTTGACCTCCTTGAACTTGTCCGCGGCCTCCGGGTTATCCTTATTCAAATCGGGGTGGTACTTGCGGGCGAGACGGCGGTAAGCCTTTTTCAGATCGTCCTCGCTTGCGCCTTTCTGAACGCCCAGCACCTCGTAATAGTCTCTTTTATCAGCCATAAAATCAGTCCTCTATACAAGGGGATAGGCGCGCCGAAGCGCGCCCTGCAGCATGGGTGCGGGCGGCGCCTGCATCGCAGGCGCGCCCGTCTCCCCCAGTTGGATCACTTGTTCTTGTTGTCGTCGTCCTTGACCTCGGTGAAGTCCGCGTCAACGAAATCGCCCTGCGGGCCGCCCTGCGCGCCTGCGCCCGGCTGACCGCCCATGTTCGGGTCGCCCTGCGGCGCCTGCTGCTGGTAGATCTTGCCCGCCAGATCGCTGAACTTCTTGGACAGGTTGTCGGTCGCCATCTTGATCATCTCGGTGTCCGTGCCCTTCAGCGCTTCCTTGACCTTGTCGATCTCAGCCTGCACGCCCGCCTTTTCGTCCGCGGACAGCTTGTCGCCCAGGTCGGTCAGCGCCTTTTCAGACTGGAACACCAGCTGCTCCGCGCTGTTGCGGATCTCGACTGCTTCCTTGTTCTTCTTATCCTGCTCCGCGTACTGCTCGGCCTCGTGCATGGCCTTGTCGATCTCCTCCTGGCTGAGGTTGGTGGAAGCCGTGATGGTGATCTTCTGCTCCTTGCCGGTGCCCAGATCCTTGGCAGATACGTTTACGATGCCGTTTGCGTCGATGTCAAAGGTGACCTCGATCTGCGGTACGCCGCGCGGCGCGGGCGCGATACCGTCCAGCGTGAAGCGGCCAAGGGTCTTGTTGCCCGCGGCCATTTCGCGCTCGCCCTGCAGGACGTGGATCTCGACCGACGGCTGATTGTCCGCCGCGGTGGAGAAGATCTGGCTCTTCTTGGTCGGGATGGTGGTGTTGCGCTCGATCAGCTTGGTGCACACGCCGCCCAGCGTCTCGATGCCGAGGGACAGCGGGGTGACGTCGAGCAGGAGCACGTCCTTGACCTCGCCGCCGAGCACGCCGCCCTGAATGGACGCGCCGATGGCCACGCACTCATCCGGGTTGATGCCCTTGAAGCCGTCCTTGCCGGTGATGCCCTTAACGGCCTCCTGCACGGCCGGGATACGGGTCGAACCGCCGACCAGCAGGACCTTGGACAGATCGGACGCGGACAGGCCGGCGTCGCTCATCGCCTGACGGACCGGGCCCATGGTGCGCTCGACCAGATCAGCGGTCAGCTCGTTGAACTTCGCGCGGGTGAGCGTCAGCTCGAGGTGCTTCGGGCCGGTGGCATCCGCGGTGATATACGGCTGGTTGATCGAGGTCTGCGCCATGCCGGACAGCTCGATCTTGGCCTTCTCCGCCGCTTC
>CALWJG010000012.1 GCA_944380945.1 uncultured Agathobaculum sp.
CCCTGATACAGGAACAGCGGCAGCGCGGACAGGTACACGCCCTTGCCGAGCGAGGCCGCGAACACGATGGCCGCCACGCCGTCGAGTATCGCCTTGGCGATCAGGATGGAGGGGTTGCCGTTTAAGCCGTCCTCAAGCGAGCCGACGATCGCCATCGCGCCCACGCAGAACAGCAGGGACGAGGCCACAAAGCCCTCGACAAACTTGCCGTCCTCCCCGCCGCCCGCAAAGCGGGTCTGACACCATACACCGAAATCGTTCAGCCGCGCCTCAATGTCGAGCGCCTCGCCGATCAGCGCGCCGATGACCAGACTGAGCACGAGCAGCATGGTATGCTGGGTGGCAAACGCGCCGTCCTCAAAGACCAGCAGCCCGGCGATCGCGCCGCCGATGCCGATGAAAAACGTACACAGGCCGAGCGCCTGCATGATGGTAGCCTCAAACCGCCGCGGCAGCCCGCCCTTGAGGAGCACGCCGAGCGTGGTGCCCGCGATGATGGCGCCGCAGTTGACAATGGTGCCCAGTCCGATCATATGTGAAAATCCCTCTTTTGCTTTACTGTGCTGAAAAGTATTGTAAAGCAAAAGAGGGGGAATGTCAATTAGGGCTGTCTGCGGAAATGCTCGACCGCAGCGACTGCAGCCGTCAGTGCAGCGCAAAACACAAAAATCAGCCAACCGGGGTGCCAAAGTCCCCAGAACACGCCGATGCACAGATAAGCGGCAGCGGCGATCGGAAAGGCGATCGAGGAAAACATTGTAGAGATCGGATACTCCCTTTCTTCTTCCTTATCCTCTGTATCTTCCTCGTCCCTACCCAGATCAAACAGTTCGCGGTAATAATCGTCCCGTCGGCCGGACAGAATGCAGAGCGCAACGCCCGCCGCAATCATTGCAAAAAATATAAAGGTCCCAAAGGCTTCATAATGCAGCGTTTCTTCAAAAAAATCACAGGTAAACGGCGACAGAATGAACAGCGCGACTGCAACAGCTATCATAACATGCTTCCGCTCCTGATAGCGGCGGTATTCTTCTGCCACCGTCGGATCGACAGCCTTGCCGCCGGAATGCGGCGCTTTCACCTCTGTGTCCGGCGCAGACGCATTATCTGCCAGTCCCAGCTCCTCCCGCAGCTCCTCCGCCGAGCCGATGGACGCGATCACGATGCCGGTCGCTTCGTCCTCGTTTTTCCCCTCGTCCAGCAGGGCGGTGAACTTATCCTCCAGATTCGCCAGCATGTCCTCTTTGACCCGCAGGACGTCCCCGCGCTGGGGCAGGCCGGCGAACAGGGCCTCCACATAGTTACGAATCGCTTCCATCTTCCGTATCCTCCTTTGCAAATCGGTCGACCACGGTCTTGAGCACGCGCCACTCCGCGCATTTGGCGGCATAGGCCCTGCGGCCCTCGTCCGTGATGGTGTAATAGGTGCGCGGCCTGCCCTGCGTCTCGCTGCCCTGATAGGGCACGATATACCCCTGCTTTTCCAGCCGCCCGAACGCGGAATAGAGCGTTGTCTCCTTGATCGGGTACTCCCCCCCGCTGCGGCGCTCGATCTCGCGCGAGATCGCGTAGCCGTAGGAGTCGCCCTCGTGCAGCAGGCACAGGATGAGCATATCGTTATAGCCGCGCATCACGTCGCTCCCCAGCATGCTCTCACCTCCTACTTTATCTGTCGTAGTAATCATAGCAGAATTACCCCGACAGGTCAAGTAGTTTGCGCAAAAAATTTCCCGCCGGGAAGCGGCGGGAGGTCAATCGTCCGTCAGGCAGAACGGCGTTTTGCGGAAGCGCCCGCCGCCGACGCGCCATTTGGGCGCGGGATAGGCAAGGGCGTACAGATCGTCCGCGAGCGCGTCGCGCGCAAGGGCGGGCTGCAAATTTTCGGGCAGGCTGCGTTCGGTGACCGGCTTGACAATGACCGGCAGCGCGCAGGCATCCTTCATGCGGCGCAAAATATCGCGGCCGCGCGCGCCGACCGCGAGCACGCGGACGTATGCCGCCTCGGGCGGCACGGTCTGCGGCAGGTCGAGCCACGCGCGCAGCAGCACGCGCCGCACGCGCGCGAGCGGGTAGCGCCGGGTCTGCGCAGCGGCGCAGACGGCGGAAAAATCCGTATTGTCGCGGATCGCGTCGGCCAGGCGGTGCGCCAGCCCTTCGTCCCCGCCGCAGAAGGGGCAGAGGGCGGCCGCGTCCAGCCGCCGCAGGTGCGCGAGCAGCGCCTGATCGACCGCGCGCCGGGTGACCGGCGCCGCGCCGCGCTGCATTTCCCGCGCGAGCACGGCAAAGGACGCTTGCGGCATGAGCGGGCGGCAGGCTTCGGCGTCCCCCGCCGCGAGCAGCCCCCGCAGATAGGAGGCCGAGGGCAGGCCGTCCGCCGGGGTATCGCTGTCGTGCGCGCCGCCCTTCCGCTCGATGGCGAGCGGCTGCATCCGGCTGCCCCGCGCGTCCAGCGCGCACAGATACTCGACCGCGAGCGTGTTGTTCGGGGACGCGAGCAGCGCGCCGGCTGCGGGATCGGCGGTGCAAACCGCCTGCTGTACCGCGGCGGCATAGGGCAGGCCGGTCGCGAGCGCCTGTCTGAGCGCGTCCGCGTGCGCCCCCGCCGCGCGCGACAGGCCGGCCGCGCGGCGCAGCAGCGCAAGGTCGGCGGTCTCCGCGCCAAAGGACAGGTGGGTGACGCAGCCGAGCGCGTCCAGCAGGGACACCGCGCCCCGCGCGAACCCCTCCGCCGAGGACAGGCAGGCCGCAAGCGGCGTCTCCAGCACAAGGTCGGCGCCGCACTGCACAGCGGCCTCGGCGCGGGCGTATTTCTCCAGCACGGCCAGATCGCCCCGCTGCACAAAATTGCCGCTCATCGCGCACACGACGGCGGTTTCCGCGCCCAGCGCGCGCCGGGTCTCCGCGATATGGTGCGCGTGGCCCGCGTGGAACGGGTTGTATTCGGCAACGACGCCGCAGACGGTCATAGCGCGATCTCCTTTGCAAACAGTGGGATTTTTGCGCCCCGGCAAACAAATTATGGCTTGTACATTCGGGACAAATCGTGTAAAATAAAGTTACAGCATTATTATATCGGCTTCCGCGGCTTCACGCAAGCCGCCAAATACGGCACGAGGGAGTTTTGCAAATGAAAGTTCTGGTTATCAACGCTGGCAGTTCCTCGCTGAAGTACCAGCTGCTCGACACCGAGTCGGGCGAGGTCATGGCCAAGGGCCTGTGCGAGCGCATCGGTATCGACGGCGTGCTCACGCACACCGGCAACAAGTCGGATGAGAAGTTCAAGTTTGACATTGCCATGCCGACCCATAAGGAAGCGATCCAGTCGGTCATCGACATCCTGCTCGACCCCGAAAAGGGCGTCATCTCCTCGATGAGCGAGATCGACGCGGTCGGCCACCGCGTGGTACACGGCGGCGAGTTCTTCACCGACAGCGTTATCATCACCGAAAAGGTGCTCAAGGCGATCGAGGACTGCGTCCCGCTCGCGCCGCTGCACAATCCGCCCAACCTGATCGGCATTCAGGCCTGCCGCGAGGTCATGGGCCCGGACGTTCCGATGGTCGCCGTATTCGACACCGCGTTCCATCAGACCATGCCGCAGTCGCACTATATGTACGCGATCCCCTACGAGTACTATGAGAAGTACAAGATCCGCCGCTACGGCTTCCACGGCACCAGCCATAAGTACGTTTCCCAGCAGGCCGCTGAGATGCTCGGCCGTCCGCTGGAGGAGCTGCGCCTGATCACCTGCCATCTGGGCAACGGTTCTTCGATCTGCGCGATCAACCGCGGCAAGAGCTTTGATACCTCGATGGGCTTCACCCCGCTGGACGGCCTGCCGATGGGTACCCGCGCGGGCAACATCGACCCCGCGATCATCGAGTTCCTGTCCGAGCATGAGAACATCTCGGCGGCTGAGGTCATCAATATCCTGAACAAGAAGTCCGGCATGCTGGGCATTTCGGGCATTTCCTCCGACTTCCGCGATCTGGACGCCGCGGTGGCGGACGGCAACGCCCGCGCCGCGCTGGCCAAGGATATGTTCAACGTATCGGTCAAGAAGATCATCGGTTCGTACATCGCGGAGATGGGCGGCGTGGACGCCATCATCTTCACCGCGGGCGTCGGCGAGAACGACCGCTCGGTCCGCTGGGACGTGTGCGAGCACATGGAATACCTCGGCATCAAGATCGACCCGGAGAAGAACAAGTACCGCGGCCGTCAGATGGACATCTCCATCGACTGGGCGCGCGTGCGCGTGCTGGTCATCCCCACCAACGAGGAGCTGATGATCGCCAAGGACACCGAGCGTCTGGTAAACGAGTCCAAGTAACACACAGAGATCCGCAAAAAACAGGGCAGGGGGCAAGGCTCTGCCCTGTTTTTGCGTTGTAATGAGGGAAGCTATGCAGGAAACCGATCTCCGGCAGGAGAAAAAATACTGTTCCCGGCTGGGCTGGGCGCTGGTGCTGACGCTGGTCTGCGCGCTCGTGTGGCAGTTTGCGCTGTCGCTCGCGGCGCTGCTTACGGTGCGGTTCCCGGCGCTGTGGCTCGGGATGGACGTGTTCTACCTGCTCTCGCTGGTGGGCTACTATATCGTCGCGCTGCCGCTGGCGTACCGGCTGTGCCGCAGCGTGCCTGCGCCGCCGCTGGCGGACCGCGGGCTGCAGCCGCGCCTGATCGGCCGCTGGTTCGTCATCGGCGCCGGACTGATGTGGCTGGGCTCGCTGGCGGGCGCATGGCTGAACGATCTGGTCTACCGCATCGCCGGGCTCGCACCGGTCGACGCGGTGAGCGAGGCCATCGGCATGCTGCCGCTGCCGGTCATCCTGCTCGGCGCGTGCATCCTGGGTCCGGTGTGCGAGGAGCTCTTGTTCCGCGGCCTGGTGGCCGGACGGCTGGCGCGCTACGGACAGAAGCCCGCGGCGCTGGTATCCGCGCTGCTGTTTGCGCTGTACCACGCCAACCTCAGCCAGTTCTGCTACGCGCTCGCGCTCGGCCTGCTGCTGGCGTATGCGTATTTTTACACCGGCACGCTGCGCGCGCCCATCGTGCTGCACATGCTGTTCAACTGCTACGGGTCGTTCGTCGTCTTTCTGCTGCCGGAAAGCGGGCCGCTGCCCGTACTGTATGTGCTGAGCTGGCCCGTGCTCACCATCGCGGGCGCGGTGCTGCTCGTGCGCGGCTGGAAGCGGCAGGTGTGGGCGCACGGGCCCTGCGCCCCCTCGACCGGCGTGATCTTCGGCAACGCCGGCATCACCGCGGCGGTGATCGTCTGCTTTGTGCAGGCGGCGCTGCTGTTCATTTGAGAAAGGCGGGAAACGATATGCGGGTGGATCTGCATATGCACACGGAATATTCGGTGGACGCCGCGCAGCCCCAGTCCGCGGCGGACAAGGTCCGCGCCTGCATCGGCGCGGGGCTGGACATCATCGGCATCACCGACCACTGGGATTACTTCCGCACGCGCGGCCCGTCGGAAAACCGCGATGTGGAGGCGTGCCTGCGCGATATCCGCGCGGCCAAGCAGGCGTTCGCCGGCGAGATCGAGGTGCTCACCGGCATCGAGATCGGCGAGCCCTATGTCGACCCGGCGGCGGACGAATTCCTCCGCACGCACGAGCTGGACATGGTCATCGGCTCGCTGCATGTGATGCCGGACGACATCGACATCTATTTCCACGACTATGAAACGCTCGACTGCGACGCCTTCCTGCACTCGTATTTCGACGAGCTGCTCAAAATGGAGGCGCACGGCGGGTTTGACGTGCTGGCGCACATCGACTACCCGCTGCGCGTGATGAAGCACGAGGGCTATGTGCCGTCCTTTGACCAGTACATGGACCGCATCGAGCAGGTGCTGCGCGCGTGCATCGACCGCGGCTACGCGCTCGAGCTCAACGCCGCGGGTCTGGGCGGCTGGATGAAGCAGGTCGGCCCGCCGCAGAATATCCTGTATGAATACCGCCGCATGGGCGGCGAGCGCATCTCGATCGGCTCGGATTCGCACACGCTGGACACGGTCGGCCGCGGGCTGGACGACTGCATCCGCAACGCCCGCGCGGCGGGCTTTGACAGCGTGACCGTGTTCCGAAACCGCCGGCCGGAACAGGTCGCGCTGGGATAAATTCCGGCGCTGCGCAGGGCGCGGCGCTGCAACAGAAGTGAGGACATATGTTTTTTGGAAGAAAGCAAGAGATCACGCACGCGGAGACCACCGTGCAGGCGCGCGCCAAGATCAATCTGACGCTGGACGTGACCGGCCGCCGCGCGGACGGCTACCACACGGTCCGGATGGTGATGCAGTCGGTCGCGCTGCATGACACGATCCGCGTCGCTGTGACGCAGGGCGAGCGGAAGCCGCGCGGCATCCTCCTGACCTGCAACCTGCCCTACCTGCCGGTGGACGAGCGCAACCTCGCCTACCGTGCGGCCGAGCTGTTCTATCAGGAGACCGACGCGCTGCCCGGCACCTGCGAGATCCATATCGAAAAGCGCATCCCGATGGCGGCCGGCCTGGCCGGCGGCTCGAGCGACGCGGCCGCGGTGCTGCGCGCGCTCGCCGCGCTGCACAACGTCTGCCTGACGGACGACGAGCTGTGCGCCATGGGCCTCAAGCTGGGCGCGGACGTGCCCTACTGCCTGCGCGGCGGCACCATGCTCGCCGAGGGCATCGGCGAGGAGCTGACCGCGCTCTCCCCCATGCCGCACTGCTGGGTAGTGCTGTGCAAGCCGCCGTTTGCGGTCTCGACCAAGGACGCCTACCGCGAGATGGACGAGGTCTCCATCCGGCAGCGGCCGGACACCAAGGGCATGATCCGCGCGCTGGAAAAGGGCGATTACCACGGCGTGGCGAGCCGCCTGTCCAACGTGATGGAGCTGGTGACCGCCGCCAAGCGCCGCCAGATCGGCGAGATCAAGTCGTTCCTGACGGAAAACGGCGCGGACGGCACGCTGATGAGCGGCTCCGGCCCGACGGTCTACGGCCTGTTCTCGGACGAGGGCCGCGCCCGCACGGCGGCCAAGATGCTCTCCCGCCGCTTTGCGGATACCTTCCTGACCGAAACGCTGTGACCGCCCCTTCCCTGCCGCTGATCGCACAGCAGGTATAACCAAGCCGCCTTCCGGGCATACTGGCAGCACCAGTTGCAGACGGAAGGCGGTTTTTTGCATGAAAAAACAGGACAGGCAGGCGATCTGCGCGGTGCTGGCGGCGGCCTGCGTGCTGCTGGCGGGCGCTTTCGCGCCCGCGCAGCCGCGCGCGGTGTGGTGGTGCACGGCGTTTGCAGTCGCGCCCGCCGAGGCGGCGGAGGATGCGGCGCAAGGCGGCGTGGAATACCGCTGCTGGCTGGCGGACTGGCTGCGGTCGATTTTCGGTTAGGCCGCCCGTATTGCCGCGCATGAACCGCGTGGCGGATGTTCCGCGGCGCTCCCGCCCTGCGAGGAACATCTGCGCCCCCGCGCACGCCTTAAATTATGCAGCGCTCTTGCGCGGCGCTTCACCCCCTGTCAGCCAAATATCCGCGCCGCAGGCGCGCATCAAACAGAAAACAGCGGCAAAGCCGCTGTTTTCATCAAAAGTCCGGCTCTGCCGGACTTTTTATACCAGTGCAGAGAAAAGTTTCGTTTATCGGAACTTTTCGCAGCTTTGGACGTGTCCGCGTCTTACGCGGCACGTCCTCTTCGATCGAAACCGTGGTTTCGATCGAGGTTTTATCACAGCGGCGCGACGGCAGGAGATTGCCCCTTTCCAAAATCATGCCGCTGTGATGATATGGCTGCACGCAGCCATATCATACTTATTTTATAATTATATCACAGCGGCGCGACGGCTGGAGATTGCCCCTTTCCAAAATCATGCCGCTGTGATATAATGGCTTGGTAAAATGAAGAATTCTGCCAAACCGGAGGAATACCATGAAACTTATCAATGAAAAAGGCAAGCTGTTCGGCGTGATCAACATCGTCGATCTGCTCGTGCTGCTTGCCGCGATCGCTGTTGTAGCCGGCGTGGGCTACAAGCTTTTTGCCCCGCAGATCGCCGACGCCACCGCCGCACAGGTGGATATGACCGTGACCGTGCGCGTGCGCGGCGCAACGCCCTTCCTTGTGGCGGAGCTCGAGCGCAACAGCCAGGTCGGCAAAAAGCTGGTCAGCGGCAACTCCTATGTCAACGCCAAGATCACCGACATGAAGATCGAGGACTATGTGCAGCAGGTGACCACCGCGGACGGCCGCATCGTCGATGCGCTGGACGGCACCAAGAAGGACGTGGTCTTCACCATCGAGACCACGGTGCCCAAGGACACCCCGACCCCGTCAATCGGCACGCAGGAGATCCGCGCCGGCCGCACGATGATCGTCAAGACCAACGACTTTGAGACCACCGGCAACATCGACAGCGTCGATATCGCGGACGAATAAGCCTATGAAAGCGATTTTTTTCAACAGCCTGCTCGTGCGGGCGGTGCTGCGCCTGCGCGAATGGTACCATGAGGGCGTGATCGCCGCGTTTTTCCGCCGCATTGCGGACGCATATCCGGATTCCCGCTTCCGCCAGCTGTGGGACCGCTTCTGCGCCGCGCCGCTCTGCTCGGCGGCAAACAGCGGCTACGCGCGCCTGATGGCCGCGCTGCGGCGCTTTGTCGAGCGGCTCGGGGATGCGGCGGCAAACAGCCTGATCTACCGCATCTGCCTCGCCGTCTGGCGGCCGGTCTCCACCTTTCTGGGCGGCGGCCTGATCGGCAAGGCGTGCCGGTTTTTCGGCGTGCGCGGCCTGCTGCTCGTCTGTCTGGCGCTCTATCTGCCGCTGGACTACTTTATCCGGAACTATATCCCGATCGCCGTCATCGGCTCGGTATGGGACGAATGCTTCATGCTCGCAGCCATCGCCTACATCCTGTGGCACACCGCGATGAAGCGCGCGCCCATCCAGCCGCGCACCACCCCGGTGGACGCCTATCTGCTGCTGTTCATCGGCGTGGGCTTTTTCCTGATGTGCGCGGTGTCGCCCGACATGGGCATCGCGATCGACGGCTACCGCGCGGTCGTGCAGTACCTGTTCTGGTTCTTTATCGTCACCCGCCTGATCGAGGATGACCGCGATTTCGCGATCTTTTACGGCACGCTGGTCGTCATGGCGCTTGTCGTGGCGGCGCACGGCATCTATCAGTATATCGTCGCCGCGCCCATGCCCGCAAGCTGGGTCTCCCAGACCGAGGAGAGCGTGCGCACGCGCGTCTACTCGATCACCGGCAGCCCGAATATCATGGGCAGCCTGCTGGTGCTGTTCGCACCCATGGTGGCGGGCATCGCGTATTACAGCAAAAAGATGTGGATCAAGGTGCTGGCCGTCTGCGCGACCGGCATGATGTGCCTGTGCTGCATCTTCACCTTCTCCAAGGGCGCATGGGGCGGTCTGGCGGTGGCGGTGATCGTGTTTGCGATCTTTCTGGACCGCCGCCTGATCGCGCTGATGGGCGTGGCCGGCGCGGGCGCGCTGCTCGCCATCCCCTCGATCGCCACGCGCATCACCTATCTGTTCACCGCCGACTATGCGGCGGCCAGCGCGCGCGCCGGCCGCGCCGTGCGGTGGGCGACCGGTCTGGACCTGCTGCGCCGCGAAAATCCCCTGCTGGGCTTCGGTCTGGGACGCTTCGGCGGCGCGGTCGCCATGCAGAACAAGGTGATCGAGGAGACCGAGACCTTTGAATATTTTTATATGGACAACTATTACCTCAAGACGCTGGTCGAGATGGGCTATATCGGCCTGATCTTCTTCATCCTGCTGCTCATCGGCATGGCGCTGTGGTGCCTGCGCTCGATCGGGCGCACGGGCTACACCCAGACCGACCGCACGCGCGTGCTGGCGGTGTCCATGTTCGCCGGCATGTGCGGCGTGCTGCTGCACTGCTACTTTGAGAACATCTTCGAGGTGCCGTATATGATGGCCTACTTCTGGAGCATGGCCGCAGCGGTGCTCTATCTGGGCTATTTCCGCAAGCGGCGCGCCGGATAGGCTTCCCGATCAAAAAACAACACCGGACTTTCGGCAGTCCGGTGTTGTTTTGTTTGGGCATTTACCGCTGCGGCGCCGCCGCATCCCTGCGGGACAGGAGCAGGCCGAGCAGCAGCCCGGCAAGCGCCGGCACGGCCCAGCCGAAGCCCAGCCCGGCCAGCGGCAGGCGGTCCAGCAGCGCGGAAAGCCCCGGCAGGGCAAACGCATCCGCCACGCTCTGCACGCAGGTCAGGCCCACTGCGAGCGGGTAGACCCAGCGGTACGCGGCCAGACGCGGCACGAACGACAGCGCGATCAGCACGATCGCAACCGGGTAAATGGCGTTCAGCACGGGCGTGGACAGCGCAATGATGCCCGCCAGCCCGATGTTGGACACGACCATGCTCGCCAGCGCGAAGAACGCGGCGAACGCCGCATAGGGCACGCGCGGGAACAGGCCGTGGAAATACTCGCTCACGCAGGAGATCAGGCCGATGCAGGTGTTGAGGCAGGCGATGACGAAGATCGCCGCGAGCAGCACCAGACCGGGGCGGCCGAACAGGCCGCGCGCAAGCTGGGTGAGCGTGTCCGCGCCGGTCGCGCCGCCCGGGAAGGCCGCGCCCGAGAGCGCGCCCGCGTGCGTCAGCATGGCGTAGATGGCGAGCAGCACCGCGCCCGCGACCCAGCCCGCGCGGATGGTGCCGCGCACGACCTGCCGCTCGTCCGCCACGCCCTTGGCGCGGATGTTGAGCGCGATGACCGCGCCGAAGTTGAGCGCCGCGATCGTGTCCATGGTCTGATAGCCGGCCAGAAAGCCCGCCGCCGCGGGCAGGGCGGTATAGGGCTCGCCCGCGGCGGCGTAGTGCGCCGCGGGCGGGTGCAGCAGGCAGCCCGCAAACAGCACGACGATCAGCACGATCAGCGCCGGGCAGAGCAGCTTGCCCAGACGGTCGGTCAGCTTTTCCGGGCGGAGCGCCACCAGAAAGGCCGCGGCGAAAAACAGCGCCGAATAGATCAGCTGCCTTGCCGCCCCGCCGCCCACGAGCGGCGCGAGCATCTCAAACGAGGTGCTCGCCGTGCGCGGGATGGCAAGGCACGGGCCGATCGACAGGTAGATCAGCAGCGTGAACACCGCGGCAAAGCGCGGGTGCACCCGTCCGGCGAGCGCGGCCAGGCCGCCCGACCGCGCCACCGCGATCACGCCGAGCACAGGCAGGCCGATCGCGCTCATGGCGAAGCCCGCAAAGGCGAACCAGGTGTTCGCGCCCGCCTGCGCGCCGAGAAACGGCGGGAAAATCAGGTTCCCCGCGCCGAAAAACATGGAAAACAGCGTAAAGCCGACAAAGAGCAGGTTTCTGCCCTGCAGTTTCTGCATATCGATCCATCCCCCTTTGGTCGTGTTTCCATTATACTATGCCCGGCGCGCGGATGCAAACAGGGAAATGCCTGCCTGCCGCGCCGGAAACCGGCATACAGCAGAAAACAGCGGCAAAGCCGCTGTTTTCCTAAGCAGTCCGGCTCTGCCGGATTTTTATCCCAGGCGGAGCAGGCGTTTCGCCTGTCAGAGCTTCTGCCCCATTCGGATGTATCCGGGCGTGCGCCCGGTACATCCCGCTCGATCGAAGTCTTAGTACGCCCGCTCGACCGCCGCCGTCAGCACCTGCGAGGCGATTGTGCCCGCGACCGACGAACCGCCGCCGCCGCGCTCGACCAGCACGATGAACGCATAGGGCGTGGCCTCGTCCCGCAGGAAGCCGGTGAACCACGCGTTCGGGCTCTGGTCCGGGCCGATCTCGGCCGTGCCCGACTTGGCGCAGATGTCCATGCCCGGGAAACGGTCCTGCCCGTAGGTCTCGATGACGTTGTTGTGCATCATGTCCGCGATGGTGGACGCGGTGTCCGCCTCGATCAGCTTACCCGACTTGTGCGCAAAGTAAATGCCGGTCGGCAGGCCGAACGAGGTCGAGGATTTTTCGATCAGGCGCGGCACCGCGGCCTTGCCGCCGTTCGCGATCGCGCCCATGAACTGCAGCATGTTGATCGGGCACATGGTGTCCTCTCCCTGACCGACGCCCGCCCACGCGAGCTGGTTGTCGTTGCCGGAGAAGTTGAAGTGCCCCTCCGAGGTGCGGATGCCGTCCACCTCGATGGATTCGGTCAGGCCGGCGGCGTCCGTGTACTGCTGCATCACGTCCCCGCCCAGCTCGACCGCGAGCTGGCCGAACACGCCGTTGCAGGAGTTCGCCAGCGCGTCCTCGATGTCCATTTCGCCGTGCGCATAGGGACAGGTGACCACGTCCCCGCCGATCTCGACCGAGCCGGTGCAGGTCCAGGTGCGCTCGAACAGGTCGGGGATGTTCTCGACCGCGGCGTCCAGCGTGACGACCTTGAAGATCGAACCTGGGATGGAGTTGGCCGACAGCAGGCGGTTGACGTACACGCCGTCCCACGCGGGGTCCTCGGGGTCGATGTCCGGCGGGTCGGCGGGGTCGAAGGTCGGGGTGGAGACCATGCACAGGATCTCGCCGGTCTTGTAGTTGTACACGCCCACCGTGCCGCTCATGCCGCCCAGCGCCTGATAGGCGATGTTGTTGAGGTAGGCGTCAATGGTCAGATAGAGCTCGTTGCCCGCGCCGAGCGGCGAATAGGCGCCGGTCAGCACGTTGTAGCCCGCGAGCTTGTCCGCAAAGGCGGTCAGCGCGCCCGCGCCGATGTTGCCCGCCGGGTCGCCGACCGCGTGCAGGGTCGCGCGGCGGATGTCGCCGTCCTCGTGGTAGACGCGGCTGCCGTCCGCCGTCATGGTGGAGAGCACGTCGCCGTCCCGGTCGAGGATGGTGCCGCCCTTGAGCACGCCCTCGTTGGTGTACAGATGGCGGTTATAGGGGTAGGAGGCCCAGTCGCCGCCGTCCGCCACAAAGCGGAAGCAGAAAAAGGCCAGCCCGATGCCGAGCAGCGCGGCCAGAATCAGGCAGAACACGCCGCGTTTTTCGATTTTCCGCATTTACTCCACCTCCCCGCGCAGTTCGCGCCGCGAGGGCAGCTTGACCGCAAACGAAGCGTTCTGCCGCGTGTCGGTCGCCTTCAAAAAGGCGAGCATGCCCCAGGCGGACAGCATGGACGAGCCGCCGTTCGAGACAAACGGCAGGGTCACGCCGGTGAACGGCAGGATGTCGACCGCGCCGAATACGTTCAGGCACGTCTGGAACACCAGCAGGCTTGTCGCGGCGCAGGCCGCGATCGTATAAAAGCTCGAGCGCCCCGCGCGGCACGCGCGCACGGCGAACACCGCGAGCGTGATGATGCACAGGATGGTCAGCACCGCGATCACCAGCCCCCACTCCTCGCACAGCATGCCGAACACGATGTCCGTGTCCGCCGCGGCAAGGCCGGACAGCCAGCCCTCGCCCGCGCCCACGCCGATCATGCCGCCGGACGCGGCCGCGGTCAGCGTGTGGGTCTGCTGGAAGCCCGCGCCGTACACATCCTCCCAGATGTGGCCCCAGGAGGAGAAGCGCGCGGCGACGTGCGGCTTGATGGTCAGCAGCATCATGCCGCCCGCAAAGCAGCCGCCGCAGATCAGGCCGAGGGTCGCAAAGTCGCCCGAGCGCAGGTACGCGATGACCAGAAAGGTCACGAAGAACACCAGCGCGGTGCCGAAGTCGTTCTGCAGGGCAAGGCACGCGCCGCAGATGCCGGTCAGGCCGATGAACATCCACAGGTTGCGCTTGTTGAACAGGCGGTCGAGCGTCGCCGCGCCCGCGAAGATATAGCAGATCTTGGCCAGCTCGGACGGCTGGAGCGACATGCCGCCCAGGCGGATCCACGCCTTGGCGCCGCCCTCCGAGGAGCCGATCAGCAGTGTGATCACGAGCATGCCGACCGCCGCCGCGCCCATGAACCAGCGCACCTTTTTCGCGCGCTCCAGATCGCGCAGGAAAAAGCCCAGCACCAGAAAGATCGCAAGGCCCATCAGGATGGCGATGAGCTGCTTGGGGCACTCGTCCGGCACGGTCGAGCCGGTGACGGCGAGCGACAGCGTGCACAGGAAAAAGGCGATGGTCTCCATCTCAAAGCCGATGCGCCGGAACGAGCGCATGATGATGAAATAGCCCCAGCACACCAGCGTGAACACGAAAAAGGTCAGCGGGATGGTGACCGTGGCCTCGTCCCCCGCGGCGATGATGAGCTGCACGGCCGTGAGCACCTGAAACAGCGTCAGCAGCACGAGCGAGCCCCACATGCCCGCCGGGCGGCCCTCCATGCGGCGCTCGGCCATCTGGGCGCGCTTTTCCTCCGCCGAGATGGGCACCAGCATGGTCGGGATGCCGCCGAAGGTGACGGTGTCGCCGTCCTCCACGATGGCATACTCATCCACCGGCAGGTCGTTGACCTTGACGCCGCCCTTGCTGCCCAGATCGTAGACCGTCCACGAGCCGTCGTCCTCGCGGATGAGCGCAGCGTGCTGGCGGGATACCGAGGGGTACTCGAGCTGCACATCGCACGCGGGCGCGCGGCCGATGATGTTTTCCCAATGCGTCAGCGGCAGGCGGACGCCGTTCGCCATGCCCAGATAGCCCCAGACCTCGTCCGGGTGCTTGACCTTCCACAGCGAGCGGATCGCGCCGACCAGGATCATCAGCGCCAGCAGCGGGAACACGAAGCGGACCGCCGTCGTATACCACGCGCCGACGAGCGGGTTTTCCGCCAGAAAGCCGGTCAGCGCATCCAGCAGGCGCTGCAATGCGTCAGTCATATGGTTTGTTTCCTCCCTTCCGGGGTACAGGCGGTCAGAATACCGCACAGTGATCCATCTTAGTAACTTCCTTATTATAGCACAGCCTGTCAAGCGGGATGTGAACGGATGATGAACAGCATCTTGACAGGCCGCGTCAGGAATGATACACTAAAAGTCCAAGATCAAATACAGCGACAAACGAAGTTTGCAGGAAAAAGCCGTTTGGCTTGCCGAAGGAGCAAAACTCTCAGGCGTCCGGATGGACCGGATGAGGACTGTAAATGGATGTGGCTCTGGAGAACGCCCCGCAGGGGCTGCCGAAGGTGCAACGCGCGCGAGGGATAACGCGCGCCAATCTCTCAGGCAAAAGGACAGAGTTCAGGCTGGACGGCGGTCCGCAGGAGCGGGCGCGCGGCGTTCCATGCGCAGGGGCAGCGGCCAGGGCCGCCGCTTTTTTGCGCCGGGCGTCCTGCGCCGCGGTCCCGGAACGCAGCTTTCCCGCTTTGACAGAGCCATACCGCGCACGCGGCATGGCTCTTTTGTTTGCCGCAAGCAAGAAAAGGGGTAAAGAAAACAATGTCAATGGATCAACTGGCTGCTGCGGTCAAAAGCATCAGCGACGTCGTGTGGAACGGCCTGCTCATCTACCTGCTGGTCGGCACGGGCGTCATCTTCACCATCCGCACCCGCTTCGTGCAGGTCCGCAAGTTCGGCGCGGGCTGGAAGCGCCTGTTCGGCAACTTCTCGCTGAGCGGCGAAAAGGCCGGCAAGGACGGCATGAGCCCGTTCCAGGCGCTGACCACCGCCATCGCGGCGCAGGTCGGCACGGGCAACATCGCAGGCGCGGCGACCGCGCTGTACGCCGGCGGCCCGGGCGCGATCTTCTGGATGTGGCTGTCCGCGTTCTTCGGCATGTCCACCATCTACGGCGAGGCCGTGCTCGCGCAGAAGTACAAGACCGTGGGCAGGGACGGCCATGTGACCGGCGGCCCGATCTACTACATCAAGGCGCGCTTCACCGGCAAGTTCGGCAAGTTCCTCGCGGGCTTCTTCTCGCTGGCGATCATCTTTGCGCTCGGCTTCACCGGCAACATGGTGCAGGCCAACTCGATCAGCTCGGCGTTCCAGACCGCATTCGGCACGCCGACCATCGCGGTCGGCATCGCATGCGCGGTGGTCGCGGCGTTCATCTTCCTGGGCGGCGTGGGCCGCATCGCCTCGGTCACGGAAAAGCTCGTGCCGGTCATGGCGTGCTTCTACATCGTCGGCTGCGTGGGCATCCTGATCATCAACCACGCGGCGATCATCCCGGCGCTGCGCTCGGTCTTTGTCGCGGCGTTTGACCCGCAGGCCGTCCTCGGCGGCGCGGTCGGCATCACCGTGCAGCACGCCATGCGCTACGGCGTGGCGCGCGGCCTGTTCTCCAACGAGGCGGGCATGGGCTCCACCCCGCACGCGCACGCGCTGGCCAAGGTGGAAAAGCCGCAGGATCAGGGCGAGATCGCGATCGTTTCGGTATTCATCGACACCTTTGTCGTGCTCACGCTGACCGCGCTGGTCGTCCTGACCTCGGGCCAGCTGCAGTCTGGCGTGCCCGGCGGGCTGGACGGCACCGCGCTGGCGCAGGCGGCGTTCAACACCACCATGGGTTCGCTGGGCAATGCGTTCGTTGCGATCTGCATGCTGTTCTTCGCGTTCTCGACCATCATCGGCTGGTACTTCTTCGGCGAGACCAACGTCAAGGCGCTGTTCGGGCCCAAGGCGGTCAAGATCTACGCGGCGATCGTCGTGGTGTGCATCGTGATCGGCTCGGCGCTCAAGGTCGATCTGGTCTGGAACCTGTCCGACCTGTTCAACGGCCTGATGGTGTTCCCCAACCTGATCGCGCTGCTCGCGCTGTCCGGTCTGGTGGCAAAGGCCGCCCGCGGCGAGGATATCATGAAAAAGTAAATCCCCCCTCGGGGTGCGAAAAAAGCGGCCGATCGGCCGCTTTTTTCTGTCCTTTTCTGCTTTATGCCGGCTTGAACCACGCCGGCACGGCGTTGTCCCGCAGCGCCAGATCGCGGAACACCGCCGCCGCGGCGCGCTCGTACTCGTCCGGCGTGCGCGATTTTTTGAGCGCCTTGCCGTGCTTTTCGCTGTCCTCGAACAGGTTGAGGTGGTAAAACCAGAGCTCCTTCATGCGCAACATGGCGATGCGGCGGTCGCAAAAGGCTTCGCAGTAGCGCGCATACAGCGTGTCGTGGAAGTCCGCAAGCGTGCGCCTGTCCGCCCGCGCCCCGCCGGTCAGCCGCGTGACGAGCGAGGGGTCGGCGATCAACCCGCGGCCGATCATCACCGCCTGCGCCGCCGGCCAGCGCGCCGCCGCGTCCCGCGCCCCCTGCTCGCTGACCACGTCGCCGTTGTAGCAGACCGGCATGCGGCAGCGCGGGAGCGCCTGGTCAAACACCGCGGCGCGCACCTGCCCCTTGTAGAAATCCTGCCGCACGCGCGGATGGATGGTCAGCTCGGCGACCGGGTACCGGTTGTAGATCGCCAGCAGGTGGTCAAATTCCGCCGGGTCGCGCAGGCCGAGCCGTGTTTTGACCGAGACCGCACCCCGGCAGGCGGAAAACACCTCGTCCAGAAACCGGTCGAGCGCATCCGGGTCGGCCAGAAAGCCCGCGCCCTTGCCCTTGGCGGTCACCGTGCCCGAGGGGCAGCCCAGGTTGAGGTTGACCTCGGCGTAACCCATCTCAAACAGCGCGTTCGCGCACCAGATGAAATCCGCCGCCGTGCGCGTCAGCAGCTGGGGCACGGCGGGCACGCCCGCATTGACCGCCGGCGCCACGTCCCGCATCTGGCGCGGGGTCAGCCTGCCGGTCGTGGTGGGTGTGATGAAGGGCATGAAATACTTGTCGATCCCCGGGAAGAATTCGCGGTGGGTGCGGCGGTAGACCGCGCCGGTCACGCCCTCCATCGGGGCAAGGTAGTAACGCAT
>CALWJG010000013.1 GCA_944380945.1 uncultured Agathobaculum sp.
TCAAGGTCGAGTATTGATCCCACGTCCTGCCTTATAACAGAAAGCAAGCCCTCCTGTCTGACGGCAGGAGGGCTTTGTTCTGCTCTATTTTACTGTTGTTCGATGATATGGCCGCGCAGGATGACCGAATGCAGGTTGAGTGCCTCGTCCAGCAGCAGCACATTGGCGAGCTTGCCCGGCTCGAGCGAGCCGTAATCGTTCTGCACGCCGATCGCGCGCGCCGGATTGGTCGAGGCAGAACGGATCGCCTGCCCCAGCGGGATTCCCATGCCGACCGCGCTGCGCACGCAGTCGAGCAGGTTGGTGGCCGAGCCGGCGATCGTGCCGTCGTGCAGGGTGGCGCGGTTGCCGCGCACGGTGACCGCCTGCCCGCCGAGCGAGTATTCTCCGTCCGCCAGACCGGTCGCCATCATGCTGTCCGAGATCAGGATGACACGCCCATCAAACACCTTGAATGTGGTGCGCACCACCGCCGGATGGACGTGTACGCCGTCCGCGATCAGCTCGACCGCGACCTCGTCGTGGTCCGCTGCCGCGCCGATGACGCCGGGCGCGCGGTGCGACAGCGGCGGCATGGCGTTGTACAGATGGGTGACCTGCCGCGCGCCGTGCCGGAACGCCTCGCACGCGGTGTCGTAATCCGCTTCGGTATGCGCGATGGACAGGCGCACCTCGCCCGCCAGCGCCTCGATGGTCTCCATCGCGCCCGGCAGCTCGGGCGCGAGGTCGCACAGCTTGAACAGGCCGTCCGCCTGCTCCTGCAGACGGCGGAACATGTCCGCGTCCGGCGCGTGCAGGTAGGCGCCGTTCTGCGCGCCCTTTTTGGCCGCGGAGACAAACGGCCCCTCCATGTTGATGCCCACGAGCGCCGCGCCGTCTGGCTCGGTGCGGTAGGCGGCCGCAGCCTGCGCGATGCCGGCGAGCTTTTCCTCCGGATAGGTCATGGTCGCCGGACAGATGGCGGCTACGCCGTTTTGGGCCTGATAGTGTGCAATGGCCGAGATGGCCTCCTGCGTGCCGTCGCAGAAGTCGTAGCCCACGCAGCCGTGGAAATGCAGGTCGACCAGCCCGGGCACCGCATAAAGCCCGCCCATATCCGCCGCTTCGGCGGACGGCTCCGCCGCGCTGATCCGGTCGCCGGAAATGCACAGCCCGCCCGTGCGGAACGTGCCGTCCGGCTGGTAGACCCTGAGATTTTTCAGTTCCATGGTTCCCCTTCTTCCGCTTACAGCAGGTCGGTGCACTTGCTCAGCGCCGCTTCATCCGCAACGACCGAAACGTCGGTATGCAGCTGCAGGATGGTCGCCGGCACGCGCGGGGTCACCGGGCCGAAGAACGCTTCGCGCACGATGTCCGCCTTGTTCTCGCCCGAAACGACGATCACGATGCGGCGCGCGAGCATGATGGTCTGCACGCCCATGGTGTAGGCCTGACGCGGGACATCGTCCGCAGAGGCGAAAAAGCGCTTGTTGGCCTCGATGGTCGACTCGGTCAGGTCGACGCAGTGCGTGCCCTTGGAGAAGAACTCGTCCGGCTCGTTGAAACCGATGTGGCCGTTGACGCCCATGCCCAGCAGCTGCAGGTCGATGCCGCCCGCCGCGCGGATGGCCTTGTCATAGCGGCTGCACTCGCGCTCCGCGTCCAGCTGCGCGCCGTCCGGCAGGTTGATGCGCGACTCGGGGATGTTGACATGGTCGAAAAAGTTCTTGTGCATGAAATAGTGATAGCTCTGGTCGTGATCCGGGGTCAGGCCGCGGTACTCGTCCAGATTGAAGGTCGTGCAGCCGCCGAAGTCCACATCGCCCTTGTTGTACCACTTGATCAGCTGCTCGTAAATGCCGATCGGGGACGAGCCGGTCGCGAGGCCCAGCACGGAGTCCGGCTTGAGGATGACCTGCGCCGAGATGATGTTGGCCGCCTTGCGGCTCATGTCGTTATAGTCTTTTGCACGGATGATTTTCATATTCAGCACCTCTGTTATATCATCGTCATAATTGCGATCTGCTGCACAGCGGCAGGCACTGCCCGTCCGGCGGCGGCCGGGCGGACACTGCCCGCCCCTGCGGGGCAGGCCCGGCGGACCCTGTGTCTGCCGGAAAGAAAAAGGCGGGCTTTCGCCCGCCTTTGCTGCGCGGTGCGCAATGCAGTGAGTGAATCGTTTTTTGCTTTTACTTGAGCATCTTGGCCATTTCGTCGGCTACGAACTGGACCTTGGTGCCAATGATGACCTGTACCGAGGTCTGGGACGGACGCATGACGCCCGCAACGCCCGCGGACTTGATCTTCTTCTCGTCCACCTGGGTGTAGTCCTTGATCTCGATGCGCAGGCGGGTGATGCAGTTGTCCAGCGACGCGATGTTGTCCGCACCGCCGAGGCCCTCCAGCACGGTGGCCGCTACTGCGGTGTAGTCACTGTTGGACAGGGTCGCATCCGCATCCTGTGCCGCGGTGTCGTCGTCATCCTCGCGGCCGGGGGTCTTGAGGTCCCACTTGGTGATCGCAAAGCGGAAGATGATGTAGAACACGATGAGCGCCGCAATGCCCAGCGGGAGGATCAGCAGGGTCTTCTGCGCCGCCGGCAGGGAGGCGGAGAAGATCAGGTCGGTCAGGCCCGCGGAGAACGAGAAGCCAGCGCGGAAGCCGACAGCAACCGTGATCACGGTGAAGATGCCGTACAGCAGCGCGTAAACAACGTACAGGGCGGGAGCCAGGAACATGAACGCGAACTCAAACGGCTCGGTAACGCCGCAGACGAACGCGCAGATCGCGGCAGAGCCGACCAGGCCGATGGCGATCTTCTTCTTGTTGGACTTGGCGCAGTGGATCATCGCCAGCGCCGCGCCCGGCAGACCGAACATCATGCAGGGGAAGAAGCCGGACATGTACATACCGAGGCTGTAGCCTACGTCAGCCGAGGTCAGGCCAGCCCAGAAGTTGTTCAGGTCGCCGATGCCGAAGGTGTTGAACCAGAACACGTTGTTGAGCGCGTGATGCAGGCCGAACGGGATGAGCAGGCGGTTGAGGAACGCATAGATACCAGCGCCGATCGCGCCCGCGTTGAGGATCTGCTCGCCGACCCATACCAGTGCGCCGTAAACGACCGGCCACACGAAGAACAGGATCGCCGCAACGATGATCGAGAGGACCGCCGTGATGATGGCAACGCAGCGCTTGCCCGAGAAGAACGACAGCCAGTCGGGCAGCTTGGTGTCCTTAAAGCGGTTGTAGCAGGCCGCGCCGATCAGGCCGGCCAGAATGCCGATGAACTGGGTCTGGATGTTGTTGAACGCCGGGTCGACGTTCTCCGCCGCAACGCCGCTCAGGGTCGCAACGACCGCCGGATCGAGCAGCTTGGTGATCATCAGCCAGGATACCAGACCGGCGAGGCCCGCCGTGCCGTCCTTATCCTTGGCCATGCCGACCGCAACGCCGACTGCGAACAGCCAGGACATGTTGTCGATCAGCGCGCCGCCCGCCTTGATCAGGAAGAAGCCGATCGTATAGGCCAGGCCGCTGGTGGCATATTCGCCGCCCGCCGCCATCGCGCCGGGAGCGAGCGCGTAGCCGATACCCATCAGAATGCCGCAGATGGGCAGACAGGCTACCGGCAGCATCAACGCTTTGCCGAGTCTCTGTAAATACTTCATCATAAGGATTTTACCCTCCTTTTTCTGTTGACCGCGCGTGCGCACGGCCGCTGTGCAGTGGCGCTCCCCAAGCCGAATGGGAAGCCGCCCTTTATTTCACCGCCCCCCGCAGGGGGCGTAATGAAACCGATCGGAACGCTTACTTGGTCTTGAGCGTGAGCAGCGCGTCGCCCGCCTTGACGGCGCCCGCAGCCGCGGTCTTGACCTCCGCGAAGCTGTCCGCGTTGCAGACGATGACCGGCGTGACCGTCTGATAGCCCGCCGCCTGGATCGCCGCCGGGTCAAATTCGATCAGCGTGTCGCCCTTTTTGACCGTATCGCCGTTTTTGCAGCAGGCCTTGTAGTGCTGGCCCTTGAGCTGCACGGTGTCGATGCCCACATGGATGAGCACCTCCGCGCCGTCCGCCGTGGTCATGCTGACCGCGTGGCCGGTGTCGAACATCATATCGATCCTGCCGTCCGCCGGCGCGACGATGCGCCCCTCCGACGGCTGGATGGCTGCGCCCTGGCCGAGGATGCCCTGCGCGAACGTCGGGTCCGGCACCTCCGCCAGCGGGACGACCTGCCCCGCCGCCGGCGCCGCGATCTCGATCCCGGCGTCGCCGCCGAACAGCCCTTTGAGTTTACCAAACATGGTTTCACGTCCTCCCATATTTTTATGCGGAAAATAAAAAACCAAATTTTGCGCAGAACCCATTTATAGCCTTACCTTCTGGATTCACTGCGAAAAATCTGGTTTTGCCCGCCGGAGCGGTAACAATCCATTCACATTGATTGAACCGTTATTTACTTTACTGCATGTAGTATAACAAATCCTGTCAGCGAATGCAAGCCCTTCCCCTCCGGCAGAACTCCTGAAAAAACAGCGCCTTTTTCGTCGTTTTTCACAAAGCTCCGCGGCAGGGCCGCTCAATCCCCGCCGTTTTCCATCACGCGGGCGATGTGGATGGTCAGGTAGAGCAGCTCGTTCTTGCCAGAGGAAAAGCCCTTCTCCCGCTCGACATAGCTGCAGATGCGGCGCGCGCAGTCGTACGCGCGGGGGTATTTGTACCACACCACGTCGAGCAGGTCGGCGTCGCCGTCCCCGTAATGCTGGCCGCTGACGATGCGGCGGGCGAAAAACTTCAGATGGGTGACAAAGCGGAAGTATTCCAGCGAGTCGCAGTCCGGCTCACGCCGGTACTGCTCGCGCACGATGCGGAACGCGGCCTGCATCAAATAGGTCATATCGTACACATCGCGGATCTCGCCGCCCACCTGCGCGTTGACAAAGTGCAGCGCGATAAACGCCGCCTCGTCCTCGGTGAACTGCACGCCGGTCTCCTCAAAGACAATGCGGTTGGCCTCCAGGCCGACGGCGTACTCCTCCTTATAAAACTGCCGGATGTCCCACAGCAGCGGGTTGGGCAGCACGAGCCCCTGCCGGTACCGCTCGACGGCGGCCGAAATATGGTCGGGCAGCGTGACATAGATGCTGTCCGACAGCTCCTTGCCCAAAGAGATCTTGGCGTGGTTGATGATGCGCTCGCTCATCAGGAAATGCGACAGCGGAATGCTGGTGAGCAGCTGCTGGAACCGGCTGGACAGCTGGCCGGACTGCAGCGTGAACCGCTTTTCGACCTTGTCCGCCGGCACCTCCTCGCCCGCGCGGCGGCCGAACGCCAGCCCGCGCCCCATGAGCACGGTCTCCGCGCCGTTCTCGTCCCGCGCGATCACGACGTTGTTGTTGAGCACCTTGTCGATCTTCATCCCTCTGCTCCCCTTTCCGGTGTACCACAGACCTCGTCCAGCGCACAGCGTGCCGCGCGAACCGCCTGTTCGTCGCAGCGCCAGACCGAAAACTCACTGATGCCGGGCAGACCCATGGGCACGCCCTCGCGCCGGAATATCATCCCGCTGTCCTCCACCCGCTTGGCGGACAGGTGAAATGCCTCTGCGCCGGTCTGCGGCGCCAGCGCACGGATCGCCGCGGCGTCCACGCCCGCGCCGATCAGGATCTGCGGCCGTCCCCCGCTCTGCGCGACGAGCGCGCGCAGCAGCGCCGCGCCGTCCATGCAGCGCGCCCGCTGCCCCGAGGTCAGAATGGTGTCCACGCCGAGCCGCTGCGCCGCCGCAAGCGCTTCAAACGGGTCGCGGCACACATCGAATGCGCGGTGCAGCGTCACGCCGCAGCCGCCGGCCAGCGCGATCAGCTCGGCCATGCGCGGCTCGTCCAGCGTCCCGTCCGGCCGCAGCACGCCGATCACAACGCCGTCCGCCCCCAGAGCGGCAAACCGGCTGACCTGCCGCCGCAGCAGCGCAAATTCATCGTCCGTATACAGGAAATCCCCGAACCGCGGCCGCAGCAGCACGCGCACCGGGATGTCCACCCGCTCGCGCACCATGCGGAACAGGTCCTCGTCCGGCGATGTGCCGCCGATGATCAGGTTGGCGCACAGCTCAAGCCGTGTCGCGCCGCCCTGCGCCGCGCAGACTGCGGATTCGACCGAATCCACGCATACCTCCAGCACCTTCGCCATGCTTTTTCCTCCCCCTGTCTCCGGACCGCGCGCCGCGCCGCCCCCGCATCATATATCCATTAGCGTACTGCATCCTGCCGCAAAAAGCAAGAGAAATCTGTCCGCAGGACACGGTTTCCATACAAAGCGGCAGCCGGCTGCGCAAAAACGCTGCCGGCTGCCGCCCGATCGTTCTGTTTTCCCTTACTCCCCGCGGTAATAGCGGATGAGCGCCTGCGTGCCCAGATCGCCCATGCCCTCGGCCTCAAGGTCGCCGTACATCGCGCACACGCGCTCGAGCACGGGGAGCGCCCCCGGCTGCGCCAGCGCGATCTTCATGTCCTTGATGAAGTGCTTGAGGAAAAAGCCGGGCGCATAATCCGCCCGCACCATCTTGGGCATCAGGTTTTCCATCTGCCACGAGCCCGCCGCGCCCTTGGAGATGCTGGCGAGCAGCCTGTCCGGGTCGAGCCCGGCGCGCTCGGCATAGGCCAGCGCTTCGCACACGCCCGCGATCGTGCCCGCGATGGCGATCTGATTGGCCATCTTGGTGTGCTGGCCCGCGCCCGCCGGCCCCTCGTAGACGATCTGTTTGCCCATGGCTTCCAGCAGCGGCAGGCAGGCCTTGCAGTCCGCCGCTTCCCCGCCGACCATGATGGACAGCGTGCCGTTTTTCGCGCCGGTGTCCCCGCCGGAGACCGGCGCGTCCAGCACATGCAGGCCGCGCGCCGCGCCCTGCTCCGCGATGCGCACCGAAAGCGCGGGATCGGTGGTCGTCATGTCGATCAGGTAGGCGCCCGGCTTGGCGGCGGACAGGATGCCGTTCTCTCCGAAATACACCTGCTCCACGTCCTGCGGATAGCCGACCATGGTGATCACCGCGTCACGCCCGGCGGCGCAGGCAGCGGGCGTATCGCACCACTGCACGCCGGTCTCCGCGAGGAAATCCACCAGCTTGGCCCTGGTGCGCGAGTAGACCGCCACCTCGTATCCCGCTTTGAGCAGGTTTTTGACCATCGAGCGTCCCATCACGCCCACGCCGATAAAGCCGATCGTTTTCATTTCCGTTCCCTCCTGATTCTCTTAAATGCGCAGAGCGCAGGCCGCCGCCTGCGCTCCGGATCTGCTTTTTTAGCGGCCGCCCAGCGGCACATACGGCGTCGCAGGCTGCACGCAGCGGTACGCCGGACGGATGATCTTGTCCGTATTGACCAGCTCCTCCAGCCGGTGCGCGCTCCATCCGACGATGCGCGCGATCGCGAACACCGGCGTATACAGCTCGGGCGGCAGGTTCAGCATGGAATACACAAAGCCCGAATAGAAATCCACATTGGCGGAAACGCCCTTGTAGATGTGGCGCTCCCGGGCGATAACCTCGGGCGCGAGTCGGGCGACGAGCGAATACAGGGCGAAATCCGCGTCCCTTCCCTTTTCGTGCGCGAGCTGGCCGACAAAGGATTTGAACACCTGCGCGCGCGGGTCCGAGATCGAGTAGACCGCGTGGCCCAAGCCATAGATCAGGCCCTTTTGGTCAAACGCCTCGCGGCGCAGCAGGCGGGCCAGATAATCCGCCACCGCTTCCTCGTCCGCTGTGTCCGTCACGTTCCTTTTCAGGTCCTCGAACATCTGCACGACCTTGTAATTCGCGCCGCCGTGCTTGGGGCCCTTGAGCGAGCCGAGCGCCGCCGAGATCGCGGAGTAGGTATCCGTGCCCGATGAGGTGACGACGTGCGTGGTGAACGAGGAGTTGTTGCCGCCGCCGTGCTCCATGTGCAGCACGAGCGCCAGATCGAGCACGGTCGACTCCAGCGGGGTGTACTGCATGTCCGGCCGGAGCATGCGCAGGAAGTTGGACGCCGTGGACAGGCTGTCCGACGGGTAGTGGATGTACATGCTGCCGCCGCACTCATAATGGTTGTAGGCGTGATAGGAATACACGGCCAGCATGGGGAACACGGAAATCAGCATCAGGCACTGGCGCAGCACATTGGGCAGGCTGATGTCGTCCGCCCGCTCGTCATACGAGGCGAGCGTCAGCACGCTGCGCGACAGGCTGTTCATCATATCGCGCGTGGGCGCCTTCATGATCACGTCGCGCGTGAAGTTGGTCGGCAGGGTGCGCCCCTGCGCGAGCAGGTTTTTGAACTCGCTCAGGCGCTTGGCGTCCGGCAATTCGCCGAACAGCAGCAGGTAGGCGACCTCCTCATAGCCCTTGCGGCCGTCCTTCATAAAGCCCTGCACCAGATCATTGATGCGCACGCCGCGGTAGTACAGCTCGCCGTCGCACGGGACCAGCTTGCCGTCCACCTCCTTTTTGGAGATGATGTCGGAAATATTGGTAAGGCCCGCGAGCACACCCTCGCCGTTGAGGTCGCGCAGGCCGCGCTTGACGTCAAATTCCTTATACAGCTGCGCGTCGATCTGATCGTGCTGCCGGCAGATCTCCGCCAGCGCCTCGACGCGCGGCGTGACCTGCATCATGTTCTTGTCCATCGTCATCTTGTGTCCTCCTTTTCCCGGGTATATTGCTCCATGTGTACTATTTTATCCGGAAAAAGGCAAGGGTTCAACGACAAAACGGTAACATCCTGTTAATAAATTGTGAACTTTCAATGAATCAGCGTTGTAAATCGCTGTCTTCGCTGTCCTCTCCGTCCATCTGCGCCTGCGCCCGCGCGCGGCGGCGCTTGGCGTAGCAGAACGTGGCATAGGTGATCAGCAGCACGAGCACCGTCACCGTCGGCACCATGAAAAGCAGCTGGGCGGCAAAAGCCAGCAGCATGTACGGCACGCCCATGGACACCCACGCCGCGCCGCTCACAAACTGCACCGCGCTCACCACGATCGCTGCGACCGTGCCCGCCAGCACCCCCTGCGCGAGATAGATCTTCAACGGGAAGCGGTCGGCCTCGGCAAAGGCGTTGTCATCCATCAGGCCCTTGCGGCTCATCAGGAACAGGGATACTGCCCACGCCAGCATCAGCACCGCAAATTCGATCAGGTTGATCGACGAATCGACCACTGTCGAACCCTCCAGCCGGACGCCGATCGCCTGCAGCAGGATATCCGCCAGGATACCGAAGCTCAGCAGATGGAATCCGATCTTATAGATGCGGTTGATCTCTGCGACCACCCGCTCGTCCTTCGCTTTGTAAAACAGTTTCATTGTGTCTTCCTCCTTACCAAAACAGCAGTACCTGCTTCTGCCGCTCACGGTTGATGTGCTCGATCCGCGTTCTGATCTGTTTCATCTCAGCTATCCTCCCAAAAAAGTTGATCCAGTGTTTTGTCCAGCGCCTTGCAGATGGCAATGCACAGGTTCAGCGTCGGGTTATAGCCGCCCGCTTCGATCAGGCCGATGGTCTGGCGCGTCACGCCGACCTTTTCCGCCAGTTCGGCCTGCGACAACTCCTTTTCCACCCGCGCGAGCTTGAGCTTTTTGTTTTTCATGCGCTCACCTCTCTTGTGATTACAGTATATGATATACTTGCTATAATGTCAAGTATATATTGCATTTAGAAAAATAAAAACTCCATAATGCAATCTGTACTTATCACACTCCTCCCCCCGCGCGGCAGTTTGGCGGAGGGGACAGGCAACGCCTGTTCCCGACGAAAAAGGCCGCGCTTTGCCCGGCGCAGCCTACAACTTGCATCTTCTCCTCTTCCGCGCGCCGCGCGGTAGTTTGATGGAGAGGACAGGCAACGCCTGTTCCCGACGAAAAAGGCCGCCCATTGCCCGGCACAGCCTGCAACTTGCATCTTCTCCTCTTCCGCGCGCCGCGCGGAATAAAAATGCCCCCGGACACAGCTTGTGTCCGGGGGCATAAAAAGGCAGGACATGCGCCTGCCTTTTTATTCAAGTACGGAGAAAAGTTTCGCTTGTCGGAACTTTTCGCAGCTTGGGCGCATCCGCGGCCCTGCCGCGGTGCGTCCCGCTCGATCGAAAGGCGTGCCTTTCGATCGAAGTTATCGAATGTAGTTAAACATTGTCCGCGGGTGCGTCTCCGGCGGCTCGATGCCCGCCTTGTCGATCACCTTGAGCATCCATGCGATGTTGCGGCCGAGCTTCTCGATGACCTCGACGCCCTCGACGTCCTGCTGCACCTCGCCCGGGTCCGCGCCGTGCACGGCGTTCCAGTAGTCCGAGGTGACGAGCACCATCTCCATGCAGTTCATGGTCGCCAGCAGCTGCTGGTAGGTCTCCAGGCCGCCGGTGCGCCGCAGCGTGCACAGCGCCGCGCCGACCTTGTGGTGCAGCTGGTTCTCGCCGCAGCCCGCCGCCAGCATCAGGCGGTCGAGCACGCACTTCATGCCGCCCGCAATGCCGCCGTGGTACACCGGCGAGGCGAGCACGATGCCGTCCGCGGCGATGCACTTCTCGATGATCTCGTTGACGCCGTCGTCATCCTGCACACAGCGCAGCGTGCCGTTGTTCAGGCAGTGGTAGCACGCCATGCAGGGGTGCACCTTGGCGCCCGGCTGGCATACCTCGAACTCGATGCCCTCCTTCTCGAGCACCTTGCCGAGAATGTCGAGCATCTGCGCGCAGTTGCCGCCCTTGCGCGGCGAACCGTTGATCGCTACAACTTTCATCTTTCTTGTTCCTCCTGTGATTTTATTGATTCATCCCTTTGGATGGGGAACACAATGGGGTCAGTCGAAATGCCGCTGGTTCTCCAGCCGGTACAGCCGCATGACGACCAGCGTGTGGTTGAGCTGCGGCCCCATCAGCAGGATCATGCTGACGATATACAGCCACAGCATGAGCACGATGATCGCGCCGAGCGAGCCGTACAGCACCGAATACCGCGCGAGGTTATCCACATAGAACGAAAACGCCCACGAGACCAGAATCCACGCGACGAGCGAAAACAGCGCGCCCGGCCATACCTCACGGAACTTGAGATGCAGATTGGGCACGACGCGGTTGAACAGCATCAGGAACACGAAGATAAACGCGATCATCACCCAAAAGCCGGCATCGCGCGTCAGGTCGAGCGCGGCCTGCGGCACCGGCAGCACGCGCGGCAGCAGGCGCAGCAGCATCCTGCCCGCGACCACCAGCACAAAGCTGCACACGACCGAGACAAGAAAGCCCGCCGTGATGCCCAGCGAGATCAGCACCTCGCGCACCATGCCGCGCGACACCTCGACATGGAAAATGTCGTTGACCGTGCGCATCATCGAGCGCACCGCGCGCGAGAGGAAATACAGCGTCAGGCCGATGCCGATCAGCATGGGGCTGAACGACGGCATGCCGGACAGCTGCAGCAGATACCCGTTGATCAGCTGCTGCAGGCTGCGCGGCAGCATCTCGAGCACCGGCGCGGCGTCCTCGATCGAAAGGTCCAGCTGCGCCAGAATCGAGTTGACAAACATGAGCAGCGGGAACATGGAAAACAGCAGAAAATAGGACAGCTCAGCCGCGGCCTGTGGGATGCCGTCCGAAAAATAGCGGTACACCATGCGCTTGATCAGGTAAACCAACCGGTTCTGTCCGTTCACGGCCCCACCTCCCCGCTCACCGGTATAGTTTATTGTATCAGTTTTTTGCACGATTTACAACTTGCGTTTTACGGCCCGCCGGTGTATACTGGCATTATGGGAACATCTGTTCGAATTGGAGGGCGGTTTATGCAGGACCATCGCGGCAAAACCTGTTGTTTTTCCGGCTACCGCATCGAAAAAATGCCGTTCCGGGCGGAGGATACCGCCGCCGTGCAGGCGCTCTGCGGTGCGCTCGACCGCGCGGTGCGGGATGCCGCGCAGCGCGGCTACACGCGCTTTTTGTCCGGCATGTCGACCGGGTTCGATCTGTGGGCGGCCGAGGCCGTGCTGCGCGCGCGCGAGCACTGGCCGGTGGAGCTGCTGTGCGCCGTGCCGTTCGACCGGCAGGCCGACAGCTATCCCGCGGCGTGGAAGCGGCGCTTCAACGCCTGCCTGCTTGCCGCCGACCGGGTGTATGCCCTGTCCCGCACCTACTATGCGGGCTGCTATGCGGCGCGCAACCAGTTCATGGTGGACGCTTCCTCCCTGCTCATCTGCTATTTTGACGGCCGCCCGGGCGGCACGGCGCAGACCGTGCGCATGGCCGAACAGGCCGGGCTCACGATCGTCAATCTGGCGGTGGAACAGCAATCGCTTTTCTGATGAAAAACGCCCGCAGAGACAAGCTCTGCGGGCGTTTTGCGTTCATCGCGCATCGGATGCGCCGTTGATCGGCCGGTCGCTCAGCGAAATGGCGGCGGACGGGATGTGCTGGCGGGACATATATCCGGTCAGCGACTGCACGGTCCCGGCGGTCGCGCCGCTGTGGTGCAGCCGCACGACCAGCGTTCCGCTGGTGGACGCGAACTGCTGCGCCGTGGTGGCATAGGCGCGGGCCGCGGACTGGGTCTGGTCGCCGCTGTCGAGCGCCGCGTCCCACAGGCGATAGCCGGCCTGCACGAGCGCATCGCGCTGGGCCTCGGTCAGGGCGGCGCAGCCCCCGTCGTTGGAGACAATGCGTGCGGAGGCGCCGGCCACAAAGGCCAGCCGCGCGTTCGCCGCGGCAAGGCTCGCCGTCAATGTATCGGGCGCGGCCTGCGCATCCGCATCGAGCAGCAGCGCAGGCGTGTGCCCCTCGGCGACCAGGCGGCGCACCAGATCGTCCCGCCATGCGGCCGGATCGGAAACCGGCAGGAAAAACGTCGCCTTCACGCCGGCGCTCTGCAGCGCATCGAGCACAGCCGGCGTGTTGTCGTTCGGCGCGCCGTAAAACGCCAGATAGACCCGCGCCGGATGCTGGTCGGGCTGCTCCTCCACCTCGGGGATAGGCGGCTCGGGTTCGGCCTCGGGTTCAGAGACGGACGGCTCGGGCGAAACCGGTTCGGGCTCGGGTTCATAGGGCTCGGGCGAAACCGGTTCGGGCTCGACCCCATAGTACGCATCGATCGCGCTTTCGATCTCGCCGGACTTTGCAGCGACAAAGCCGGAATCGCTCTGCGCCGAGCCGTCAGTCACGCGCAGCACGGTCTGCCCGGCGACGGACAGGGTCGAATAGCCCAGACCGAATTTGCCGCAGCACAGTTTGACCGGCACATAGACCGTGCCGTTATACGCATAGGCGGGCGTGGCATAGCTGTTCAGATTCTGATCATAGGTATAGCCCTCATCGAGCGAAAAGCTGAGCAGCTCGCCGTTGGCGCTCATATTGAGCACGCTGTCCTCGCTGTATGTACTCACGCCGAGCGAGGAAAACACGCTGTACGGCACATACAGCTCGCCGCCCATGCGCGCGGGCATGGTGCTCTCGTCGATCGGCAGCAGCGTATCGTTGACCGCGGTCAGCGTGACCGCGTGGGCGGGTGCGGGCAGCAGGGCCAGCAGAAGCGCCGCACACAGCACGGCGCTGAGCAGTTTTTTCATTGCGCGTTTGATAGGCGGCACTCCTTTCAGCAAATCATACGAACATATTATAGCAAACCGCGGCGGGTTTGTCACCCTTTGCACGAAAAAACGCCTTGCTTTATCACGGCAAAGTGCTATAATAAATGAGGAAGCGGCAGAGGGACCGCCGGGCGGCCGCAGTTCCGCTTTCAGAACAAATCAAAATGAGAAAGAGTGAATCCACCATGCTGCAGATCAGAACACAGCTGACGACAAACAAAAAGCCCAAGCCGGACGAATCCAGCCTTGGCTTCGGCATCTACTATACCGATCACATGCTCATCATTGACCACGATGAGGAGCAGGGCTGGCATGACGCGCGCATCGTGCCCTATGCACCGCTGACGCTCGATCCTGCGGCCATGGTCTTCCATTATGCGATGGAGTCCTTCGAGGGCCTCAAGGCTTACCGCACGCCGGACGGCTCGATCCAGCTGTTCCGGCCGGACAAGAACGCCCAGCGCATGATCAACACCAACCACCGCATGTGCCTGCCCAGCCTGCCGGCGGAGGATTTCGTCCAGGCGGTCAAGGCGCTCGTGTCGGTCGATCAGGACTGGGTGCCGCATGCGGAGGGCACCAGCCTGTACATCCGCCCGTTCGTCATCGCGACCGAGCCGCACCTCGGCGTGCGTCCGTCCCGGACGCACCAGTTCATCATCGTGTGCTCGCCGGTCGGCGCCTACTACTCCACGGGCATCAATCCGGTCAAGATCTTCGTCGAGGACGAATACACCCGCGCCTGCCCGGGCGGCACCGGCTTTACCAAGTGCGGCGGCAACTACGCGGCCAGCCTGATCAGTCAGGTCAAGGCGCACGACCTCGGCTATGAGCAGACCCTGTGGCTGGACGGCGTGGAGCACAAATATGTCGAGGAAGTCGGCTCGATGAACTGCTTCTTCAAGATCGACGGCACGGTCTACACCGCCCCCTGCGTGGGCACGGTCCTGCCGGGCGTCACCCGCATGAGCTGCATCGACCTGCTGAGGCACTGGGGCGTGCCGGTCTCCGAGGAGCGCCTGCCGATCGCGGACGTGATGAAGGCCGCCAAGGAGGGCAAGCTCGAAGAGGTGTTCGGCACGGGCACCGCAGCGGTCATCTCCCCTGTCGGCGAGCTGCGCTATGAGGACGACGTCGCCATCATCAACAACGGCGAGATCGGCGAGCTGACCCACAAGCTGTACAACACCCTGACCGGCATCCAGTGGGGCAACCTGCCGGACGAGCTGGGCTGGACGGTCAAGGTCGACTGAACCATTTTCCATACGCAAACGACAAAGGGCTCGGGATTTCTCCCGGGTCCTTTTTCATTCAGATCTGCTTGCGGATGTGGGCGAGCGCGCCCTTTTCCAGCCGGGACACCTGCGCCTGCGAAATATGGATCTCCTCCGCGACCTCCATCTGCGTGCGTCCCTCGAAAAAGCGCAGGCGGATGATCTTTTTCTCCCGCTCGCCCAGACTGTCGATCGCCTCGCGCAGCGCGATGCGCGCCAGCCACTGGTCGTCGGTGTTTTTGCTGTCCCCCACCTGATCCATGACGCACACGGTATCCGTGCCGTCGTGAAACACCGGCTCAAAGAGCGAGACCGGGTCGAGGATGGCGTCCAGCGCGAACACGACCTCCTCCTTGGGCACGCCCATGGCTCTGGACAGCTCCATGATGTCCGGCTCGCGCTGGTGCTCACGCACAAACGCCTCCTTGGCCTGCATGGCCTTGTAGGCCGTATCCCGCAGGCTGCGGGACACCCGCAGCGCGCTGTTGTCCCGCAGGTAGCGGCGGATCTCCCCGATGATCATGGGCACGGCATAGGTGGAAAACCGCACGCCGAGCTCGGTATTGAAGTGGTCGATGGACTTCATCAGGCCGATGCAGCCGACCTGAAACAGATCATCCGGCGATTCGCCGCGCCCCTGAAAGCGCTGGATCACGCTCAGCACCAGCCGCAGGTTGCCCCGGATGAGCGCGTCGCGCGCCTGCTTGTCCCCTTTTGCCGTGCGCCGCAGCAGCTCGTCAGTCGTCTTGGCCGACAGAACCGGCAGCCCCGCTGTATTGACCCCGCAAATTTCCACCTTGGTCTGCATGGAAAAACCTCCTGTCTGCTGCACCGGCAGGTGCGCTGTAACAGGATTTTCCCCTTTGTAAAGGCGGAATATACCGTCGGTAAAATTTGCCACATCTGTTGGAAGGCGCATCCGCGTCCGCCTTCCGTCCCGCCATGCGGAACAGGACGGAACCGCCGGAAAACATGGGAAATAATACTTGTCGCGCTGGAATCGCGGGTGTATAATGTGGGTAGCAAGGTTTGTCCGTCCGGCCGCAGCAACCGGCCGGGCAGATGAGAGAAAATTGGAGGAGAATGCAACATGTTTGAAAATCTGATTGCAACCCTGAAAGCAGAAAAGCGCACGATCGTATTCACCGAGGGTCCGGATCCCCGCATCCTCGAGGCGGCTTCCCGCCTGAAGAAGGACGGCCTGCTCGATTCCATTCTGGTCGGCAACGTCGACGAGGTCAAGGCGGCGGCCAAGGCCGGCGGCTTTGATATCGAGGGCATGGAGATCATCGACCCCGCGACCTATCCGGAGATGGACGCCATGGTCGCCAAGATGGTCGAGCTGCGCAAGGGCAAGATGACCGAGGAGCAGTGCCGCGCGGCGCTGTCCAAGGGCAACTACTTCGGCACCATGCTGGTCAAGATGGGCAAGGCGGACGCCCTGCTCGGCGGCGCGACCTATTCGACCGCGGACACCGTCCGTCCCGCGCTGCAGATCATCAAGACCAAGCCGGGCAACAAGATCGTAAGCTCCTGCTTCATTCTGCGCCGCGACGCCAAGGACGGCGGCGACGAGCTGTACGCGATGGGCGACTGCGCGATCAACATCAACCCGGGCGAGGACGATCTGGTCGAGATCGCCATCGAGACCGCCAAGACCGCCAAGGCGTTCGGCATCGATCCCAAGGTCGCCATGCTGAGCTACTCGACCAAGGGCTCGGGCAAGGGCGATACGGTCGACATGATGCGCAACGCAACCGAAAAGACCAAGGCTGCGGCGCCGGACCTCGCGGTCGACGGCGAGCTGCAGTTTGACGCGGCGTTCTCCCCCGTCGTTGCGGCGACCAAGTGCAAGGGCTCGCCGGTCGCGGGCCAGGCGAACACCTTCGTCTTCCCGGACATCAACGCCGGCAACATCGGCTACAAGATCGCCCAGCGTCTGGGCGGCTTTGAGGCGTACGGCCCGATCCTGCAGGGTCTGAACGCGCCGATCAACGACCTGTCCCGCGGCTGCAACGCGGA